>JBDNID010000038.1:0-3461 GCA_041688475.1 Aquiluna sp. | reverse complement strand
CCGCAAGCTGGGGAAAGTTCTCTGAGCTATCGGCCATTAAAAGCGCAAGCAAGACATCAGTTCGATCGGCCGGCACGACCACAACGGCCGACTCTGATATCCGCTCTAGGACGTGCTCGGGAGTCATCGCGGCAACAACTAAATCAAGCGCTTCGGTTCGCAGCCTGGTTTCCGACCCAAAAAGTAGCTTCCCGGATACGGCCTGAAGGATTTGCTCCATTCTCGGTGCGGATAGAAGCTGTTCTTCGGGAATCACCCAAACCGGAACCTTTATGGGCAGTGCATTACCCAGAGCCTCTTTGATCGAATCAAGACGCTCAGGGTCTGCCCTATTAACCACTGCCGCCAAAATGGTGGTGTGGGCTTCCTTTACCTCTTGCATCGCAAGTTCGGCCATAGACATTAAGTCCTGAGAATTTCTGGGCTTAGCCTGGCCGAGGTGCTCGGAGGTGGCGTGAATCTCGCGGCCATTGAAGACCAAAATCAAAGGCGCTCTCAGGTTGGTGGCAACCCGAGCATTAAAAGAAAACTCGGCGGGAGAAAAAACGTCGGTGTAATCAGAACCTAAGATCACCACGGCATCGCATTTGGCCTCTAGGGCTTTGAAGCGATCAAGAATTATTCCGATGGCTTTTTCGGGTGTTTGGTGCATCTCTCGGTAGCTGATGCCAACCGATTCACTCATTGGAAACTCCGTGTTTGTGCTTTCTAGTAAAAGCTCTAAAACAGAGTCGTGGTCGGTGGGGGCAATAGCTCTAAAAACACCAACATTTTCATATTTTTTGGTCAGTGCCTCCAGGACCCCAAGGGCGACCACAGATTTGGCAGTGTGCCCCTCCACCGAGGCGACATATACGCTACGAGCCATAGCTCTAGGGTATCTGTATATGTACCGACCCAACGATGCACTGAAGGCATCGCTAAAGGCTTAGCTTGGCCCCACACTGAAAGAGCCGGTAAACCAGGTTGTCCATTGCCAAGCGATTATTAAAGGTTGCCCTCTGCGACAGGTTATAGACCGTGAAAATCAACTCCGTGCCATCTCGTGCAGTAAGAAACCCTGCCAAGGAATATCCAGTTCTAATGAACCCGGTCTTGGCGACCACCAATCCCTTGGTAGAGGCCTTAGAGCCAGTCGCAAACCGAGTTCTTAGAGAACCCGACTTGCCTGAAACTGGCATTCCAGCCTCAATCATCGAGTAGTTATCGGTCCCTTGATTAATCAAAACTAAAAGGTCATTCACAAACTTGGCCGGCACTTTATTGAGCCTTGAAAGACCAGAGGCGTCAGTGATTGAAAGCTTAGAAACATCCAAGCCCCGGGAACCAAGGACCTGGGCAAAGGTCTGGGTCAGAGACTCCATGCTGCCATCGAAACCCAGAGCCAGAGAGGACTTGCGGGCCAGGGCTTCGGCCAAAGAGTTATCCGAAACGCGAAGCATGTTTGAGATCCACTCGGACATCGGCCTGGATTGAACCGAGGCGATTGCAATTGACCCTTCTGGAAGTACCTCTTGAATTGCCGTGACGCCAAGCGCGATATTCCTTTTGTTTAGAGAGGCTAAAAACAGCGTGCCGGCTTGATCAACGGGGTTGGAAGTGCGCTTAGCAAGCCAGCGGTTGGGGTTCTGGGTGCTGGTGATTCGGCCCGCATCAATTTGCAGCGCCGATACAGGTGCCATGTATCCCTGAGTGAGGCCCCTTCTATCCCAAGTCTCGTGATAGTCAGCATTGCCGCCATAAAGTGAATTATCGATCGAAACCTCAGTAATGATTGCTCCAGAGAGCCTTGCCCAACTGGCTATTTGTCTGGTTAAAGTATCTAACTTTGGCGCCTTGGCGTAATAAGAGGTTATGTTCCCAGGCATTCGAGACAGGGTGACATCTCCAGCTCCAACCAAATAAATCTTGCCCGGGTTCTGTGGGTCCGCGTAAACATTGGTTGTGATTTGATAATCAGGACCCAGGACATCGATTGCAACCGCAGCGGTTAAGAGTTTCATAACCGATGCATTGCGCTCGGCAGCGGTCTCGTTGATCCCCAAAAGCTGTTGACCAGTTTCTGCATTCAAAACCTCCATATGGAGATCTTTGATGTTTTTAGAGGCCAGCTGTTTGGCCGGGGTGCAAACCGTGGCGAATGCCGGGGTCGGAAATAGCGCAGCTAAGCCAAGGCCCAAAACCACTATGAACCCCAATACGCGCTTTTTCATAATCACCTAAGGCTAATCCCAAACACCCGAAACTGGGCTGATGCTCGCTCGCAATAAACCAAGAGTTGTGGGATGCCGATGTGCGCTAACCTAAAAGTAAATTCCGCTCAAAGACGCGCGCTGAAGCATTCGAAGCTATGCATCGAACACGCAAAGGAAATAAATGTCTGAAAAAGCAAACATTGGCGTAGTTGGTCTTGCAGTAATGGGATCTAACTTGGCAAGAAATTTGGCTTCCCGTGATGGCAATCGCGTTGCGATTTATAACCGTTCAAAAGAACGCACCGATCTTTTGACCTCCGAGCACCCGGAGGCAAATTTCATACCCTCCCATTCAATCGATGATTTTGTGGCATCACTGCAAGCCCCGAGAACCGCCATCATCATGGTTCAAGCAGGCGCCGGCACCGATGCCGTAATTAGCCAGTTGGCCGAAAGATTTGAGTCGGGCGACATCATCGTGGATGGCGGAAACGCCTTATTCACCGACACTATCCGACGGGAAAAAGAGGTTAGCGCCAAGGGCATCAACTTTGTTGGAGCTGGAATCTCCGGCGGTGAAGAGGGGGCCCTGAAGGGGCCTTCGATAATGCCTGGTGGGTCTAAAGAGGCCTATGAGACTCTGGGGCCAATCCTCGCTTCGATCGCGGCAGTGGTAGATGGTGAGGCTTGTGTGACGCACCTTGGCACCGACGGAGCCGGTCACTTTGTGAAGATGATTCATAACGGCATTGAGTATGCCGACATGCAGGTGATATCAGAGGCCTATGACATTCTTAGGCAAGCTGGGGGTTACTCCCCAACCCAGATTGCAGATATCTTTTCGGAGTGGAATAAGGGAGAGCTTGAAAGCTTCCTAATTGAGATCACTGCGGAGGTCCTTCGACAAGTAGATCAAAAAACTGGCAAGCCTTTGGTTGATGTGGTGCTGGACCAGGCGGGGTCCAAGGGCACGGGCGTTTGGACTGTCCAAACCGCACTAGATCTTGGCACCCCGGTATCGGGAATTGCAGAAGCTGTATTCGCCAGAAGCCTTTCCTCTCAAGATGCACAGCGCC
Organism: Aquiluna sp.; assembly: GCA_041688475.1. Lineage (GTDB taxonomy): Bacteria > Actinomycetota > Actinomycetes > Actinomycetales > Microbacteriaceae > Aquiluna. The sequence goes on along the minus strand of JBDNID010000038.1, from coordinate 190 downwards.
AAGGCGCTGGCGGCCTGTCTTCAAAAACAACTAAGTGGTTTATCGATGATAAAGCGGCTTTTGTCGAGGATGTTCGCAAAGCGCTTTACGCCTCCAAAATCGTTGCTTATTCACAAGGCTTCGATGCGATTCGTGCTGGAGCAGCCGAGTATGACTGGGAGATAAATCTGGGGAATGTGGCAAAGATCTG
>JBDNID010000245.1:0-1586 GCA_041688475.1 Aquiluna sp. | reverse complement strand
TGGCTTGGCTGATAATTTCTTTGATCTTCTCAAGGTTGTGTTTCAGGGCGCCAACCACTGGGTTGGTCTGTCCGAAAGCTACTTTTATATTCAACACAAGCACTAGCCTATTCTTAGGGTCAGGAGGGCTTGATGGACAAGCAACAAGAGTTTGTACTTCGCACCATCGAAGAGCGTGGAGTGAAGTTTATTCGGCTTTGGTTTACCGATGTTGCTGGAACTCTTAAATCTGTCGCTGTCGCCCCTGCAGAGATAGAGGGTGCCTTTAGTGAGGGCATCGGTTTCGATGGAAGCGCAATTGAGGGCCTGGCCCGAACATCGGAAGCAGACATGCTCCTCATTCCGGATCCCTCAACCTTTCAAATACTCCCTTGGCGAGGAACAGTAGATCCTGCAGCTCGCATGTTTTGTGACATCGCCACCCCAGACTATAAGCCCGCACTCGCCGACCCTAGAAATGTTCTTCGCCGAGCCTTGGACAAGGCCGCAAAGATGGGTTTCAGCTTTTACGTCCACCCGGAAATCGAGTTTTACCTTCTAAAATCCTCTGAGGTTGGACCAGACGGCTTGCCTATTCCCGTCGATAACGCCGGCTATTTTGACAACGTTCCCGGGGGCACAGCTCATGATTTCAGACGCCGAGCGGTCACGATGCTAGAGCAACTTGGGATTTCGGTGGAATTCTCCCACCACGAGGGCGGCCCTGGGCAAAATGAGATTGATTTACGATACGCCGACGCCCTGTCAATGGCGGATAACATTATGACCTTCCGAACGGTAATCAAGGAGGTAGCTATTGAGCAGGGGGTGTATGCCACATTTATGCCCAAGCCTTTTACCAATCAGCCAGGGAGCGGAATGCACACCCACTTTTCGCTTTTTGAGGGGGATAAAAATGCGTTTTTTGACCCGAGTGCTAGCTACCACCTTTCAAACACCGCGAGACAGTTCATGGCTGGTGTTCTCAGGCATGCACCCGAAATTACCCTTGTCACCAACCAATTCGTAAATTCGTACAAACGTCTTTGGGGTGGCGGCGAAGCTCCGAGTTACGTCAGCTGGGGACACAACAACAGAAGTGCTTTGGTTAGAGTTCCGCTGCATAAGCCGGGAAAATCCCAAAGCACTCGCATTGAGTATCGGGCGATGGACGCGGCCGCAAATCCCTATCTCGCCTACGCGCTTCTTTTGGGGGCGGGACTCAAGGGCATCGAAGAGGGGTATGAGCTTCCCGTGGAAAGCGAAGATGATGTGTGGCTGCTAAGCGACATGGAGCGCCGCGCGATGGGGATCGTCTCACTTCCTCAGTCGCTGGCTCACGCAATTAGGAAGCTGGAGGAGTCCGAATTGGCCGCCGATATTTTGGGGGAGTCGGTGTTTAATTACGTATTGGCAAATAAGCGCCAGGAGTGGACCGCGTATGGAGCTCAAGTGACTCCGTTTGAAATAGCCCAAAACCTTCGCACGTTATAGATGGTTTTTGAGAGAAAATCCGGACTCAGCGAGCTCGCACGCCTAGGATTTGTTTCGCTCTCTGAAAGCTCTGAAAAGCTTCAAGAACTGAGTTTGCTGATCGGGCCGATAAG
>JBDNID010000037.1:0-6230 GCA_041688475.1 Aquiluna sp. | reverse complement strand
GTTTATAATGAAGTTATGTCTGAAATTCCTAAGAAGGCCTTCTCCTCCTCAGTTGCTGGCTATAGCCGGGCCGAGGTGGACGCCCACGTCTCAAGACTCATGGCCGAGCTTGAGAAGCTAGAGACTTATAACGGAATGGCCATGCGAGAGCAGAACGCCCTTCGCGAAAAAGTTACCGAACTCCAAGAATCTCTAAAACTCGCGAAATCCCCCGGCTACGCCCAAGTTGGAGCTCAGTTCGAGCAGACCCTCAGGTTGGCCGAAACCGAAGCCGCTCGGCTGATTAACGACGCGAGTCGCGAAGGGATGAGGCTTCGAGACCAGGCCCGCGCCGAAGTCGAAAACATGCGCACTCAGGCTGAGGCTGATAATGAGTCAGGCCGGGAGCTTGCAATCAGAGATGCGAAATCGCAACTTGGCCAAGCCAAAAAACGCGCCAGTGAGCTCTTGGATGAGGCGGAGGGTGAGCTTCATAGAGCCACCAAAGAGCGAACCTCTTTGGAAAAACAAGCCAACGTCATCCGCTCAGAAGCCGATAACTACGCAGCCCAAATCAAGGCAGAACTTCAGACTGAGGTCGAAAAGATTCAGAACGCTAATGCAAGGCTAGTCAAGCGCAACGCGGATCTGGACGCAGAGATCACCCGCAAGCTCGATGATGGTGAGAAGCAGGCTCTTGAGATATTCCGCAGGGTTGAGGCCGAGTCTCAAGACATGCGTGATCAAGCTGAGCTGGAGCTAAAAACCGCCACCAATGAGGCATCCTCACTAATTGAAAATGCGGAGCAAACACTGGAGAATTCAAGGCGTGAGGCGGATCGGGTATTCAACGACGCCAAGGCCATGGCCTTGAACATCTTGGAGGATTCTCGAACTCGGGCTGAGCGGTTAGCGGTGCGCTCACTCGATTTGACCAGAGATGCAATCGTGGAAGCGGAGTACCGCTTGGCCAAACTTCCGGCCCACCAGGCCGCTCTTGAAGAATTTATTTCCGAGACCGAAAACCTACTGAGTCCCGAGCAGCAGGTAATGCTTTCTCGCAGGCACTCCATGAAGCGTATTGCAGAGGCACAGGCAATAGAGCCAGAGGTCGTTCCCTTAGCGGACTCATCTAGCTAGAGGTAGGGTCGTCGCTGACTGCCCGATAGTTTAAAATTTGCTGAATTCAGATGCTGTTTGCGCAATCGTGCCGGTGCGGGCCGGGCTTGCAAGACTAGACTTGTGGAAGTGTTCTTATTTCGAAATCCCAAAACCTCGATCCCTGAGACCGTTCGGCCCGAAATAACGTCGATATCTGCCATTCAAGATGAGATCAAGACTTCATTTAGCGCCCTTAGGCTGGACTACGAAATAGCGCATATTGGGATTTCTGCGAGCGCATTACCCGACCCAGAGGCTAGGGCCAAAAAAGCCGCAGCGAAAAAGCGAAAAGCCGAAGAAGAGCTCGCCGGTCCCAAAAATTCCAAACCTAAACCCGTCACCACTGGTAATAAAAAAGCGGGCGATACAAAAAAAGCTGGCGCCATCAAGGTGGCTCCTCTAGCAATGCCAAAATCGATGGCTCAAGATTCAGTTGGCAAATCAATTGGCAAAAAGCCAAAGACGGTCTAACCCGCCCAGCGCCTTGAAAAACTAGTGGCAATGACAATGATGGCGATAGGAAATAGCGCACCAGCATTGAGGCTACCGAAACTGTAGACGGTGAGTATTACTCCCGAGATTGCGCCACCAAATGCCCCAGAGAAACTCATCAACGAATCGCTAAAACCTTGAACTCTGGGTCTTTGCCCAGTGCTCAACACTTCACTCAGGAGAGCACTGCCGGCCACAGTCGCGGCAGACCAGCCCATCCCCAGCAAGAACAATCCAATGACTACGGCAGCGAAATTGGATTGTCCGAAGCCGGAAACTGCAATTGAAATTAGGAATATGACTTGACCTAAAACGATGGTTGGCTTGGCCCCGAGGCGATCGGCGAGAAAGCCAAACACAGGCGCGAAAGCATACATGCCGGAAATGTGCAAAGAAATGGTAAAGCCGACCTCGGCCAGCGAGTGACCCTCCGCTGCTAAGTGGGCCGGGGTCATCGCCATGACCGCGACCATAATCATGTGACTCAGAGCGATGCTCAAAACGGCATAGCCGGCCAGCGGTGCGGTCTTAATGACATCGATAGCGGATAGTATCCCGTGGAGCTCCGGTTTACCAGTGAGCCCTGCGTGCTCGAGCGCGACTAATAACGGGTCGGGCCTGAGCCCGAACCAGAACACCGCAGTTGAAAGCGTTTGCGCCAATATCGTGAATAAAAATGGGCCGGCAAGGTGCGGCATTCCTAGTGCTAGCCCCATTTCTTCGCCAGGTGCGATTAGGTTCGGTCCGACCACGGCGCCCAGGGTAGTGCCCCAAACTACTAAGGACAGATCTCGACCCTTGGGCCTGCCGGTAGGAATGTCTGTGGCGGCGAATCTTGCCTGCAGGCTTACTGCGGATGCTCCACCTAGAAATATCAGGGCGATGATTTCAACTGGAAACGAGCGCAACCCGGCCGCAAGAATCATCCCTGCAGCGCCCAAAATAGCTAGAAACGCTCCCGCCCCCAGAGCAATTCGACGCCCCTTTCGGGCTGCCAAGTTCGCGAGTGGAATTGCGCTGAGCGCCGCACCGAGAGTGCTGAGGGTTGCGGCTGCCCCGGACCAAGCAGTGGTCCCGGAAAGCTCCACTGCAAGCAATGCCCCGACCGAAAGGGTGGAACCGAGCCCAAAACCTCCAAGGGCTTGACCGAGAGCAAGCCTTTTTACAGTTTTTTCTGAAGCGTGATTAGTTGTTCTTGGGTGTAATGGATCACCCACACAATCTACTCCTTGGGGTAAACTTCTTATTCACGCAATTTAGAGGTGAGAAATGTCAACCGAAACCATGACTCTGGCGCAGAAGCTCTGGAATGACCATTTAGTAGTTAGGGGCGAAAACGGTGCTCCGGATCTTTTATATATAGACCTGCACCTAATCCACGAGGTCACAAGCCCACAGGCTTTCGATGGGCTCAGACTCGCCGGTCGCGATATGCGACGCAAGGACTTGACCATTGCAACCGAGGACCACAACACGCCAACCGAGAACATCCATTTGCCAATTGCGGATCCGACTTCAAGACTTCAAGTTCAGGCGCTGCGAGACAACACCAAGGAATTCGGTGTCAGAATTCACTCGCTGGGCGATAAAAACCAGGGCATTGTTCACGTGGTTGGACCCCAGCTTGGCCTCACCATGCCGGGTATGACAATTGTTTGTGGTGACTCCCATACTTCAACCCATGGCGCTTTTGGATCATTGGCAATGGGCATCGGCACCAGCGAGGTTGAGCACGTCATGGCGACCCAGACTTTGCCGTTGCAGCCCTTTAAGACCATGGCGATCAATGTTGATGGCGACCTTCGTCCCGGGGTTGGCGCCAAGGACATTATCTTGGCGGTAATCGCCAAGATCTCCACCGGCGGCGGCCAAGGCTATGTATTGGAATACCGCGGCAGTGCAATTAGGGCTCTTTCAATGGAGGGGCGCATGACGATTTGCAACATGTCGATTGAGGCAGGGGCTAGAGCTGGCATGGTGGCGCCCGATGAAATTACCTACGAATACCTCAAAGGCCGCCCACATTCTCCGGAAGGCTTGGAGTGGGATAAGGCTATGCAGTATTGGGAAACACTAAAAACCGATCAGGATGCTGTTTTTGACGCAGAGGTCTTTATTGATGCGAACACGTTAGACCCTTTTGTTACTTGGGGAACCAACCCTGGCCAGGGAGTCTCGCTAATGGATAGTGTTCCAAATCCCGCGGATATTCTTGACCCCAACGAGCGTTCAGCGGCCGAGCGCGCCCTGGAATACATGGATCTTAAGGCTGGAACCAAGATGAAGGACATCATCGTGAACACGGTGTTCTTGGGCTCTTGCACAAATGGTCGGATTGAAGATTTGCGGGCTGCAGCCGAGGTGATTAAGGGTAAAACCAAAGCCGCGGGAATTCGGATGCTGGTCGTACCAGGATCTCAGAAGGTGAAACTGCAAGCTGAACAAGAGGGATTAGATCGGGTCTTCATCGATTTCGGTGCAGAATGGCGCTTTGCCGGTTGCTCGATGTGTCTAGGGATGAATCCGGACCAGCTTGCTTCGGGTGAAAGAGCCGCATCGACTTCCAACAGAAACTTTGAGGGGCGCCAGGGTAAGGGTGCCAGAACCCACCTTGTTTCGCCAGTGGTTGCTGCCGCTACGGCGATTCGCGGCACACTTTCTAGTCCCTCGGATTTGGAGTAAAAATGGACAAGATTTCCACATTTCAGGGACTTGCCGCGCCTCTTCAAAGAAGCAACGTAGACACCGATCAAATTATCCCGGCGGTTTATCTAAAGCGCATTACTAAGACCGGTTTCGAGGATGGCTTATTCGCAAACTGGCGCCAAGACCCGGAGTTTGTCTTGAATCAGCCGCGGTTTCAGGGAGCCCAGGTTTTGTTCACGGGACCCGATTTTGGAACTGGATCATCGCGTGAGCATGCGGTTTGGGCACTAAAGGATTTCGGCTTTAAGGCCGTATTCGCATCTAAGTTTGCGGACATTTTCTCGGGCAATTCGGGTAAGCAGGGCTTGATCGCCGGAGTTGTCAAGGGTTCAGATATAGAGGCCATCTGGGTCAAGATTGCCCAGAATCCCGGGATCATAGCCAAGGTGGACTTGCCCAATCAACTGGTATCGGTTGGGGAGCTGCAAGTGGATTTTGAGATAGACGAATACACTAAGTGGCGTCTTACAGAAGGCTTAGACGATATTGGCATTACGTTGCAAAACGAGGCTGCTATCTTGGCTTACGAGGCAAAAAGGGAGTCCTGGAAACCCAAGACTCTGCCAGCCAAAGGAGTCTGATTGAGCCAGATCACCATAAATGGTGGCAAGCCACTTATCGGTCGAGTAGACCTAAAGGGCGCCAAGAATCTTGTTACCAAGGCTATGGTTGCGGCTTTACTGGGCGAAACTAAATCAATTCTTTTGGATGTCCCAAGTATTTCCGATGTAGAGGTCGTGGCAAGGCTTTTAGAGCTGCACGGGGTAAAGGTCGAACACGACCCCTTCACGGGGAACATGACCCTTGATCCATCCAATGTCGAGCAGGCTCGTATAGTCGACATTGACACTCACGCCGGATCTTCAAGAATTCCAATTTTATTTTGTGGCCCGCTCTTGCATCGCCTCGGCGAGGCCTTTATCCCCGGGCTTGGGGGCTGCGAAATTGGTGACCGCCCAGTGGATTTCCACTTCGATGTGTTGCGCAGTTTCGGTGCGGTGATTGAGAAGCTTTCTACTGGAACCAGGTTGAGCGCCCCCGACGGACTCCGCGGGGCAAGAATATCTTTGCCATATCCGTCGGTTGGGGCAACCGAACAAGTCTTGCTAACCGCAACAATTGCTGAGGGTGTAACGGAGCTCATCGGAGCCGCTATTGAACCAGAAATCATTGACTTGATTAGCATCTTGCAAAAGATGGGTGCGGTGATATCGGTAGACACCGATCGAGTAATCCGAATCGAGGGGGTCAAAAATCTCAAGGGCTTTACCCATAGAGCTCTTTTTGATCGAAATGAAGCGGCCTCCTGGGCCGCTGCAGCGCTTGCTACTCAAGGAGATATCTTTGTCGGCGGAGCTTCTCAGGTCGAGATGATGACTTTTTTGAACGTTTACCGCAAAGTCGGTGGGCAGTTCGAGATTGAAGATGATGGCATCCGTTTTTACCACCCCGGCTCCCCGCTTCAGCCGGTTGTAATTCAGACAGATGTTCACCCGGGGTTCATGACCGACTGGCAACAGCCGCTAGTGGTCGCATTGACTCAGGCCCAGGGGCTGTCCATTGTTCACGAGACTGTTTATGAGAACCGCTTTGGCTTTACTGACGCCTTGAACCAAATGGGCGCCAAGATTCAAATTTATCGCGAATGCCTTGGCGGCAATCCTTGCCGCTTTGGACAACGCAACTTCAATCACTCGGCGGTGGTCTCGGGCCCGACTCCACTGCATGCAGCGGACATCAGGGTTCCCGATCTGCGCGGCGGGTTTAGCTACGTTGTTGCAGCCCTGGCAGCCGAGGGAACTTCTAACGTGAGCAATGTCCAGTTAATCTCTCGCGGTTACGAGCGTTTTATCACCAAGCTCGGAGACCTTGGAGCCGACTTTGAGTTCAAG
>JBDNID010000036.1:0-3678 GCA_041688475.1 Aquiluna sp. | reverse complement strand
TCTTCCCAGGGGCGATCGTGGTCGAAGCTGGCGTCGGGTCCGGTTCGCTTTCCAGCTACTTGCTGAGAGCAGTGGGGGATTCTGGAAAACTTATTTCTTTTGAAAGACGTGAGGAATTTGCTCAGATTGCGAAGGCAAATGTCACAAATCTTTTGGGCAAGGCTCCGGCAAACTGGCAGATCCACTTGGGCAGTCTCGAGAGCGAGTTACCTCTATTAGTTGCGGGGCAAAGTGTCGATCGGGCAGTTTTAGACATGCTGGCCCCTTGGGAATGCATTGAAGCCGTGGCCGACGCTCTGAAACCGGGCGGAGTATTAATTTGCTATGTGGCAACCGTGACTCAGTTATCTAGAACCCACGAGGCACTGAGGGATTTTGGTGGCTTCACAGAAGCGGTGGCTTGGGAGGCAATGGTGCGAACTTGGCACCTTGATGGTCTGGCGGTCAGGCCAGACCACCGCATGATCGCTCATACTGGATTCTTGATCTCGGCTAGAAGGCTGGCCCCCGGTGCCATCTTGCCAAAGTTCAAGGTAAAAACCGGCAGCAAAGCCGAAGGCACCGAAGCTGACATGGAAGCTTGGTTGCCCCAGGCGATTGGCCAAAGGCCACTAAGTGAGAAAAAACTGAGAAAAACTGTTCGTAGGGTCCAGAATGAAGCAAATCAGAGAGAGAATTAGCCGTTATCAAAAATGAAAGTAGTTTCAGTTTGCGTAAATTAGTTATTGCGGTATTACCAATCATTGTTCTTGCCGGATGCTCGACCGCCAATTCGGAGCCCGAGGGCCCTTTGGGGTACGACTTCATAAGCCAAAGCCTCAGTGAGGTATGCGATGTTTACGCGGGTGGCGATGCGGTCGATCAAATAGAACTCTCAGGAGACTTTGGGACAGAGCCAGAGGTCACCTTCCCAACTCCATTAGTCGGCTCAGGCGTCGAGACCAAGATATTTATTGAGGGTGATGGTGGGAAGATTGTTGGGAATCAGAGAGTGGCCATGCACTTCACTGGCTTCAATGCCGCCACCGGAGAGCAGTTCCAGGGCAGTGAATTTGGCACCGAGACAACGATTATTCAAGACTTGGTAGAGGGCTCCACCCCCGATTTCTGCCACGCACTAACCGGGGTTTCGGTTGGATCTCGGGTGGCAGTTCTGTTGGATCCACAGAGTGCCCATGGTGGCGCGGGAGTTGAGGGGCTCGCAGTGGGTCCCGCCGACGGCATCATTTTTGTTTTTGACATAGTTACCGCTTATCTACCCACCGCAACCGGTGACAAAGTGAGTGCGAAATCCGGATTCCCAACGGTTATCTTGGCCCCTTCCGGCCAACCGGGTATTCAGATTCCAGCCACGGACGCGCCAGCCGAGTTCATGAAAGCCGAGACGATTCTTGGCAAAGGAGAGCCGATTGCAATCGGCGATACCGTCGTGTTGCAGTATTCGGGTTGGACATGGGATGGCGAGCAGTTTGACAGCTCATGGGAGCGCGGTGCCCCGGCGAGCTTCACAGTCACCTCCGAAGGCCTAATCGAAGGCTTTGTTAGAGCACTGGATGGCGCCACTATTGGTTCACAGGTGATAGCGGTTATTCCGCCCGAGTTGGGCTATGGAGACAACGCGCAAGGAGCGATTCCAGCCGGCTCAACTCTGATTTTCGTAATCGATATCTTGGGTAAGCAATAGCCAAACTAGGGGGATTAAGTGAAGCAATCGCCTGCCGAGAGGCTTTTCAACCTAACCTGCTGCCTTTTGACTAGCCCCATTCAAGGGCTGTCAAAACGAGATCTGTTCAATGCTGTTTCCTCCTATGCCAGTGCCAAAAACGACGTGGCTCGTGATCAAATGTTTGAGCGAGATAAAGATCTGCTCCGCAATGCGGGGGTCCAGGTGGAGGTTTTATTCAATGATTTTTTTGAGGACATCAACGCCTCTCGCTATCGAATCGCGCCCGGGAGTTTTGATTGGCCCATCGACTTATCTTTGAACCCAACACAACTGCAGCTCTTGGAGCTCGCGGCTAAGGCCTGGAATAACCAGCTGATGAGCGCCTCTGCTCGCTCCGGAATCACAAGGCTCAGGTCCTTGGGCTTGGTCACGCAATCTGAAAACCTTGGCTTTTTCTCTCCAAAACTCCTAACCCGTCATTCCAGCTTCGCCCCGTTGGCTCAGGCTATAGACGACAACTTGGCGGTCAGGTTCGAATATCAAAAGCTTGATGGGGAGAAATCGATTCGTCTCCTAGAACCTTTGAAGCTCCGCATGATTGAGGGCCAGTGGGTACTTTTGGCCAGTGAAGCAGGTGTTATGAAGAACTTTTTGCTTAGAAGAATCAGCTCTCTAGTTGATCCAACAAAGGATGTCTTCATTCCGGCTTCGGCGCAGGACATAGCCCTAGCTGAGGAAGACCTAGCAGTCTTCGCTAGAAGCAATCTTGCAGTAATTGAGGTGCTGAAAGAGTCGGAGGCCTGGTGGCATTTCGGTGCCCCCGAGCAATCCATAATCGAGCTTCACTTCATGGATGAGGGTTTGATCGCCCAAGACCTAATGGAATTTGGTGCGCAGCTCAAAGTGCTCAGTCCGAAGAGTCTCGCGGAGCGAATAGCTCAGGGCTTTAGGAAGGTGGTCGATTCCCATGCCTAAACAAGAAATCGGTGGCGAAGAACTATTCAATTTAGCCTTATCGATAGTGGGTCTGGTTCTAAGAGATGGTCCGATGCGCGTGACGGAGCTCTCTGAACATTTTGGCTACAGCGAAAAGGTAATCACGAAGGCCGTTTGGGCAGTTGCCAATAGTGAGGATCTAGGCCGCTATGAAACCCACTTTTATCTCGACCAAGACCTATTGGATGAGGGGGAGATCTCGTTTAGTGTCGCTCAAGGAAGATTGCAGAAACCGCCGGTTTTATCAAAAAGACAGGTCAGCGCCTTGGCCACAGGTCTGGACTATTTGGCGGCACTGCCTCAGTTCAATTTAAACCCCGACCTTTTAGCCCTGCGAAAGATGCTGGGCTCAAAATCGGAGAATCGAGTTTCCGGGCTTATTGCAACCAGGGCAGTTTCGGTTCTCGGTTTATTGCAAGAGGCTCTCGCAAGTCAGACCAGGATACGCTGCGAATACACCAACCAGCTCGGAGAGCGCACCTCTCGCGCTATTGACCCCTTAAGGGTCGACTTCATTGGTCAAAAGCATTACCTAAGGGGTTGGTGTCTCAAAAACGAAGAGATTAGATCTTTTAGGTTAGACCGGATACTCGGGCTCGAGCTGCTCGGTATAGCAATCAGCGACCAGGCACTAAATGCCTCAATCCCCGAAGATATTTTTGGCGAAGGCATCGACGAGCAAGAAATAGAAATATCAGCAAGCCTCGAAGCCCAGGAGATTTTTTGGAACTTCCCAACTACATCCAAAGTCGTTCGAGTGGGGGACCGTCAGGTAGGGTCGATTAGGGTCGGCAACTTGGCTGCACTGGGTAGACACATAGCGCGTTACGGCGGAGAGGTCCTGGTCATCGGACCTAGGAACGCAAAGGATGCGGTTCGAGATTTCGCACTTTCGGCCCTCAGTGCGAATGCAACCCCCAGAGATGAGGATTAGATGGAGTTCATCGGTTGGATAGTTTTACTCGTGGTTCTATCTGGGTTATACATTCTTGGACTAATCGTCTATCGATTGAGCC
>JBDNID010000244.1:0-5076 GCA_041688475.1 Aquiluna sp. | reverse complement strand
TTTGTCATGATCAAGATCGGAAAGCGCCTCTTCAATTAGCTCGTCAGCGACACCTTTTTGCTTAAGTTCTCTTTTGAGAGCCGTCGCAGACTTTCCACCCATAGCCAATTTAGAGGCCACAAATGCTCGGGCGAACTCAGCATCATTAATGAGCTGAGCTTCTTCAAAACGATCTAGAAGCGGCAATGCCACATGATCCGGAATCTCGCGCTATATCAGTATTTCGGCCAACTGACGTTTTGTCTTCATGCTCCGCGAGATTTGGTAAAGCAGGACATTCCTGGCCCGCTTTTCCAGCTTCTCATCGGATGGTTCGCTTGGCATTTCGACTGCTAGCGCTCGAGTTTTACTTTGCTAGCCGAATGCTAAGCGTTCGCCGCTTTGGCGACCTTAGGCGCCACAGCCGCTTCGACTTCGTCTTTTGGAAGGTCCGCAACTGGACGTGGAACACCGATGCCAAGTTTGACCTTTATGCGCTGCTCGATGGTGTTTGCAATTTCCGGGTTCTCCTTGAGAAACTTTCGAGAGTTTTCCTTACCCTGACCCAGTTGTTCACCCTCAAATGTGTACCAGGCGCCCGACTTTTTTACGATTTCTTGATCGACACCGAAATCGATCAGGCTACCCTCGCGAGAAATGCCCTCACCGAACATTATGTCAAATTCAGCTTGCTTAAAGGGCGCTGCGAGCTTGTTCTTTACAACCTTCACTCGAGTGCGGTTACCCACGGCATCCGTGCCATCCTTCAGCGTTTCAATTCTCCTGATGTCCAGTCGCACCGAAGCGTAGAACTTTAGGGCCTTACCGCCGGAGGTAGTTTCTGGGGAGCCGAAAAATACACCGATTTTTTCACGCAGCTGATTTATAAAAATTGCCGTGGTCTTTGTATTACTTAGACCGCCTGTTAGCTTACGAAGCGCTTGGGACATCAGCCTGGCCTGCAAGCCCATGTGCGAGTCGCCCATTTCACCCTCTATTTCGGCGCGCGGCACTAAGGCCGCGACCGAGTCAATAACTATGACGTCAATCGAGCCGGAACGAATCAACATGTCCGTAATCTCCAGGGCCTGCTCGCCAGTATCCGGCTGGCTGACCAAAAGTGCATCGATGTCCACACCGAGCTTTTTTGCGTATTCGGGATCCAGCGCATGCTCCGCGTCGATGAATGCCGCAACCCCGCCGTTACGTTGAGCATTGGCAATGGCGTGCAACGCCAGAGTCGTCTTTCCTGAAGACTCCGGACCGTAAATCTCTACTATGCGGCCCTTTGGCAAGCCGCCAATCCCCAATGCGACATCTAGAGCTATGGAACCGGTTGGGATTGCCTCAATGGGTGATCTTTCTTCGGTGCCCAGGCGCATAACCGAGCCCTTGCCGAATTGACGATCGATTTGGGCAAGTGCAGTTTCTAGTGCTTTTTCACGCTCGGATGGAGATGGCATTTAGACCTCTTTCTGGCTCATGGGCCATTTGTACCCATGAAGCTACGCTGTGCCGCCAACATTTTGATGCCACCAACTAAATCTGTGAATAACTCTCAAAATGCTGTGCTGGTACAAGAATAGGCGTTCGAACAAAATTTCGAATGAATTTATTCGGCGTGTCTTTTTGTGGCCAATTTTCCCTGCCAGCGCTCCTTCGGCACATCTAGATGCCTGCAAATCGCCAGCCAGACTTCTCTTGGGTCTTCGCCTTGGCTAAGAAGCTCGTTGGGAGTGGCATCTCTAAGTTCCGTAAGCCTGGTGTCCGAGGCTATGACAACCGAGAAACCGGCGCCAAACTCATCGTTTATCAGCTCGTGAAATTGACTTAGTCTCAATTGAGCTTCTGTGAGATTTAGGAGTACTGCGAGGCTTCAGTCACAAACCTGTCGGGGACCGTGTCAGGAATGTAAGTGTCATCTATGTAGATACCCTCGAGAGCTGCGACTCGGTCAGAGACCTCGCGCATCACCAAGGAGAGAGGGACAGATAGGGCTTCGGCTACCGAAGCCAGGATTTCTGAGGAAACCTCTTTTTGGCCTCGCTCCACCTCTGAAAGATAGCCCAGAGCCACAGAAGCTTTCGCGGCTACCTGCCTAAGGGTTTGACCTTGACGCTGCCTGTGCGAACGCAACACGTCCCCTATTTCTAGCCTTAGAATTACCAACTTCTCCATGCCCCTAACTTATCTTGTAGATCTGAAAAGATACTTAAAGTATCTGATTGTTTCCTGACTGTAAACCCCAAAGCTCCTCCAAATGTTCCCGCAGCACCAGAAGTGCTGCATCCAGGGATTGTGACCTTATCTGATCCCGATCTCCTTGAAACTTAAACGCTCGATGACCCTCACCCCTAGAAGAGCTGAATCCAATCAACACTTCGCCAACCTGTCTTGTCTCAACTGAATCCGGGCCGGCAACCCCGGTCGAAGAAAGGCCAATGACCAAAGAGGCGTTTTTGGAATTAGCAAGAGCGAACTGTTCACGGACCGAGGCAGCCATCAAGATTGCAACTTCGGAATTCACGGGACCCGCTCTTTCAAGCAGTTCCCTTGGAACTCCGAGTAAGTTTTGCTTCACGTCGTTTTGATAAGCGACGACTCCGCCTAAAACCGCCCTCGAAGCACCTGGTGTGTCAATCAATCTCGCGCAAATGAGACCGCCAGTGACAGATTCGGCGACTGCGACAAAAAGCCCACCTTCCAGCAATCGCTCAATCAAGTTCATCTTCGCGGCCTGAGATACTGCAGCCCGGTATAGACGGTTAGCGCCACAGCAAGATAGATCATGCCGGTTGTCAAAAAACCAAACCATGCGCCGAGAAAGTCAAACGGCGCCAAAGCCATGGCTACCGCAATGATCTGAATTACGGTCTTGAGCTTCCCGCCGCCCGAGGCGGAAATTACTCGCTTTTTATAGACCGCTAAGCGATAAATGGTAATTCCAAACTCTCGAACCAGAATCAAAATTGTTGCCCACCATGGCACCGCATCTTGAATTGAAAGCGCGACCAGTGATCCGGAGAGAAGTGCTTTGTCCGCAATGGGGTCAAGAATTTTTCCAAGATTGGTGACTAAGTTTCTCTTGCGCGCAATCGCGCCATCGATACCATCAGTCGAAGCGGCCAGAATCAATAGTGCCAGAGCGATAAGCCGCATCCATGTCGAATCCCACTGGGTCAAGATTAACCAAAGCACAAAAGGCACCACCAAGATTCTTGAACTGGTGATTAGGTTCGGCGTTTGCCGATAAAAGAAGCCTCTAGTTTCCATCGCCTCGACCGGTTAGTTGCCAAGCGTCTTCATCTGGATCCTCGTCTTGGTGGCCAAGATCGCCTTCAAATACCGCAGTGCTGTGACCTGAAACCTTGGCAAAAAGTGCTGCCAGATCATCGGGCTTAATCAGAACCTCTCTGGCCTTGGAACCTTCTGAGGGTCCTACCACTCCCCTAGATTCCATAAGGTCCATTAGCCTTCCCGCCTTGGCGAATCCAATTCTGAGCTTGCGCTGGAGCATCGAAGTGGACCCGAATTGAGATTTCACCACCAAATCCGCGGCCTGCAAGAAAACATCAAGATCATCCCCAATGTCGGCGTCCACTGTTTTAGTAGGAGCACTAGCCGTTACATCACTGCGGTATTCGGGATCCATTTGAGCCTTGACGTGATTCACAATTTTGTGTAGCTCCTCCTCGGAGACCCAGGCCCCCTGAACGCGCAGGGCCTTATTTGAGCCCATGGGAGAAAACAACGCGTCTCCCTGCCCAACCAACTTCTCGGCGCCGGGTTGATCCAAGATAACCCTTGAGTCTGTGAGCGAGGAAACCGAGAATGCGAGCCTGGAGGGAACGTTCGCCTTAATGAGGCCCGTCACCACATCCACCGAAGGTCGCTGGGTGGCAAGTACGAGGTGGATGCCTGAGGCTCGGGCCAACTGAGTGATTCGGACAATGGAATCTTCAACATCTCTTGGGGCAACAATCATTAGATCAGCCAGCTCGTCGACCACGACAAGCAAATAAGGGTATGGCTGCAGGTCCCGCTTAGAGCCTTCTGGGACCTTTATGTCTCCGGCGACAACGGCCTTATTGAAATCGTCAATGTGCTTAAAACCAAAACTCGCTAGATCGTCATAGCGTGAGTCCATCTCTTTTACGACCCACTGCAAAGCCTCGGCCGCTTTTTTCGGATTGGTGATGATCGGGGTAACCAAATGCGGGACACCTTGGTAAACCGACAGCTCGACCCGCTTCGGATCGACCAAAACCATACGCACCTCAGATGGTTTAGCCCTCATCAAAATCGAAGCAATCATCGAGTTAACAAAGGAAGATTTACCGGCACCCGTAGCCCCGGCAACCAAAAGGTGCGGCATCTTTGCCAGATTGGCAATTAGGTAGCCGCCCTCGACATCTTTACCAACACCAATTGTCAAAGGATGAGTGGAATTAGCCGCATTCTTAGACCGCAGCACATCTCCCAGCGAAACGGTTTCTCGATCCGTGTTTGGAATCTCAATCCCTATGGCACTCTTACCCGGGATTGGCGCCAAAATCCTGACCTCACTTGATGCCACAGCGTAAGAAATATTGTTGCTCAACCTGGTGACGGCCTCAACCTTCACCCCCGGCTGCAATTCAACCTCATATCTAGAAACGGTTGGGCCGCGCAGGAAACCCGAGACTTTGGCCCCAATCTCAAACTCTTGAAAAACGGCATTGATTGCGATGACCACTTGGTCATTAGCGGCGCTCCTCGATTTGGGAGGGGTGCCAGCCGCCAAAATGCCCAGACCCGGCAAAATATAAGTCCGCTTTTGCTTGCTAGGAGTCGTGCCATCAATGACCGCAATTGGCTCAGTGAGGTTTTCCTCCTGAGACAAAAACTCCAGATCCAAAACCTCGTTCTCCAGAGTCACCTCGGGGTATGGCTTCGCTAATTCCTCTGCAACAAACTCGTCGATGTCTTGAACCAGCGCCGTATCAAAAGCGTTGGGATTATTTTCGCTTCGCTTGAACCACTTCGATGTTTTACCATCAAACGCATCGGAGATATCTGGTTCGCTCGAGACCCCAAACAAGAACTGCTTGGAACTAA
>JBDNID010000243.1:0-8268 GCA_041688475.1 Aquiluna sp. | reverse complement strand
CAAGATGACCTAACCCGCTTGGTTGAGGTTGAAAAAGATGAGTGCTTTATCCTGCACCCCGGCGAATTTGTATTGGGCTCCACTTTTGAGTTTGTAACTTTGCCGGATGACATTGCAGCTCGTCTAGAGGGCAAGAGTTCGCTCGGGAGACTCGGGCTCCTAACTCACTCCACCGCCGGTTTTGTGGACCCAGGGTTTAAGGGGCATGTCACTCTAGAGCTTTCCAACACGGCAACCCTGCCGATTAAGCTTTGGCCCGGTATGAAAATCGGGCAGTTGTGCTTTTTCCAACTAACCAGCCCCACCGAGAACCCCTACGGCTCTTCTAAATATGGCTCCCGGTATCAGGGTCAGCGGGGGCCAACAGCCTCTAGAAGTCATCTAAACTTCCAGATCAGCGATGTGGGGCTAGAGCCACTCAGTTAGTAAATAGTCTTCGGGCCTCGAAGAGGTCTTTCGAGTAGACCTTTCTAAGAGCGTACTTATCGGCGCTTAGTTCACAAAGCCGCTCCACCTCGAATTTCAAAGCGCGTGAGGCTGCGAACCAGGGCAACAGGCTGTAGATCAGATATGCGAAACGCTTGACCGACTCATGGTTGAGTTTGATGTGGCCCATCTCGTGGCGCAATACTGCATCCAGTTGTCTTTGTGGCAACTTAAACGCTGCCTTGGAAAGGTAAATCTTCTTATTTCTTGAGACTGCAAAATACCCAGGAATGTCAAGCTCCAGGACCTGAATACCGAGGTGGGTCATCACTTCGCGAGACGCTAGGTTTGCAAGAACGTCAATGTCCTCGGCAGCCCGAAACAGCGGCGAAAGTCTCTGATTCACGAGTGCAAAGAGAACACCGGCCAAAGCCAACAGGGTCCATGGTGCAAAGCTCGCGATAATGGTGAAGCCGAGGCCCTCCGATTCACTTAGGCCAAGCCAGGTTTCAAAAATCGACCATGTTGCTATCCCGAAAGCACTAACGGTCGCCAGGACTGCTGTCATCAAAGAAACAAACCACAGCGCCATACCGATATCGGGTTGAGAATCGAATCTACCTGCGAAAAATAAGGGTGCGGAAACCGTGACTAGCATGACCAACTCAATCAGCAGAATCAGAATTAGAAAATTTGTTTCCACCTAGGAAGATTAGCCCTAGTTGATTGCCTTTTTAAGTGCCGCAATTTGGGTTGTGGATAAGCCAGAGGCAAAGTGGGAGAAAACAAGGACCGGGTTGGCGCTTTGATCGAATGCACCGAGAAGCATCGCGGCGCTGCTTTCTTCGCGGGACTTCGCGCTCCTAAAGATAAATGTTCTCCCAGTGAGCTTTTCTCTGAAGACCATACCTTTATCCCCTAAACGGGACAATACCGTTAGGACGGTCGTGATTGCTAGTTGATCGTCGCCCAAAAGCGCCAGTACCTGTTGAGAGCTGAGCCCATTGGGCCTATCCCAGAGGCAACCCATGATCTGGCTTTCTAGCTCACCCTGTTTGCGCTTATCTGACATGTCGAAAATTCTACAATTTGTAGAGCCAGATTTTCAAACATGACTGTTCTAATCACCAACTCCCTCTGCAGCTTTTGTGCTAGTCGCTGATGATTTGTGGGGTGGAACTTACTCTGGACATCAAGATTGTGCCAACCACCAAAACCAACATCAACCCTAGAATTCCATAAACGGTGGCTTGCTCGTTCGCGACTCCCAGCGCCAAGGCTAATGAGATTGAAGTGGTCCACAGTAGCGGACTCAAAAAGCTCACTGCACGGCCAGTGGTCATGTAGAGACCAAAGACTTCACCCTCGCGTCCCTCTGGTGTGAATCTGGCAACAAACGACCTAGAGGCAGCTTGGGCGGGCCCAACAAATAGCGTGAGCGCTAAACCACCAACCCAGTAGGTGATTGGACCAAGGTCGGCGAATACAAAGACTCCGAAACCAAAAACAATCAAACCGATGAGCGAAATCATGATTGTTCTTTTAGCTCCAATTTTGTCATCCATGATCCCGCCAATCATGGCGCCGACGCCGGCCATAAGGTTGGCACCAATGCCAAAAATAATTACTTCGGCAAGTTCGAACCCGAATGCCAATGCTCCAAGTGCACCACCAAAAGCAAACACTCCGGCTAATCCATCTCGATAGATAGCGCTCGAGATGAGGAACTTGAAGGTCTCCGGGGCCTGGCGACGGAGAGATTTGAGCTGACTCCAGAGCTTGAAGTAGCTATCGAGAATGCTCTCTTTGACACGGTTTTCTTTTGCCTTGACTTCTTTCACGCTCACGAACAACGGAATTGAGAACACCAGCAGCCAAACCGCGCTAAATAGGAACACGGCTCGAACATTTGTCGAGTCTGTTAATGGAACTCCAAACCAAGGGTTTTCGGTTTGAATGAAACCGACCAGCGAAATTACCAAGAGCACTATGCCGCCGAGATATCCCAAGCCCCAGGCAAAACCCGAGACCCGGCCAATGTTTTTTTCGGTTGAAACTTGCCTCAACATTGCGAAGTAGTTGATAAAGGCAATCTCTTGAATAAAACCGCCAAAGGCAAAGATTGCTAAGCCAATCCAGAGCATTGAGGCCGTTGGGGTAATAAAGAACAGCGAAGCCATAACGCCAGCAAGTATGAATGTGTTCATCATGAGCCAGAACTTGCGCCTACCGGCCTCATCCGACCTTCTGCCAAATACCGGTGCCGCCAGTGCCACCATGACACCTGCGATGGTGGTGGCTAGGCCCAAAGCCCTAGAGGTGTCCTCGGGCGAACCGAACGCGGTTGAGGTGATGTAGATCGGGAAGATGAATGTTGAAAAAATAGTGGGGAAGGGTTGTTCTGCCCAGTCCCATAGTGCCCAGGCAAAAGTGCCTTTGCGTTTTGACTTATCGGCTACAACATCGGTGTTGGTCATTGCAACAGTTTAGGCAGACGAGCGACCTAAAGTTCCACTACTAGCTGTCCAGTTTCATAATTTCCACCCAGCACTTTGGGAGCGGTTCTTTCAACAATATCCTGGAACAACGATTCTGAGATCAGCTTGTGATTAAGTAGCAGCTTGGCAGCGACGGCGGGGGCCGCCCTGATTGACCCATCGGCCACCTTCACCGCGACACTGTGGCCGGAATCCGTGATTGCAATAAACACACCCTCGGCACCAATCTTGGCCATTATCCCGTGTTCTAAAAAGACGGCATCCGGAGACTCATGATCGCCAATTACCCAGGGGCTCGATTTCGCAGAATTCATCAGCACCCGATCATGTTGGGCAAAAGTTGCCATTGCTTTGGCCAGGCCAAGGGTGGAGATTGCGAATAAAGGAGCACCACAACCGTCTTGAGTCGCAACCGAAACCTCTTCGCCGGACCAAAGTTCTAATTTGGCTAGGATCTTTTGCTGCAGCGGGTGATCGAGCTCCAGGTAAGTTTCAGTGCTCCAGCCATTTAGCTTGGCTGTTGCCAAAAATCCTGCGTGCTTACCCGAGCAATTCATTTGGGCCTTGCTCTTTTTTGTAACGAGCGCGCGAGCTGGCGGGTTGCTTGGAAAAGCTACCGGGCACAAAAGGCTAGATTCATCGAGGCCGGCTTGGGCTAAAACCTTATTGACCAGTGCAACATGAGCTTGAGTCCCACTATGAGAGGCCATCGTGATGACCAGCTCTTCTCCCGATAGCTCTAAGCCAAGCTCGCGCATCGCAAACGCCTGAATGGGCTTGACTGAAGATCTTGGATATATAGGTTTTGAGGTGTTGCCCACCGAGTCAATCAACTGACCCGACTTATCCATTAGTGCTGCCACTCCAGAGTGAAAAGACTCGTTTATCCCGGCGCGAGTCAGGCGGGCGAAGGGGGCAAGATCTTGGAACTCGAGTTGTGCCATAGCTGAAACACTAGCGCTCAGTAAAACATGAGTCGATGTCACTCAAGTTTGGGAATGAATACTTGACAATTGGGTTGTAATAATTAAGACTTGAGCGAAAGTGACTCAAGTTAGGTCGCAAAATAACTTTAGATTTAGAAGGAGAACCAAATGGGTAGAGCAGTAGGTATAGATCTAGGAACCACTAACAGCGCAGTAACAGTGCTTGAGGCTGGCGAACCAAAGGTCATCTCAAACGCGGAGGGCTTTAGAACCACGCCTTCGGTCGTGGCATTCACCAAAGACGGAAACATCTTGGTCGGGGAGACCGCAAAGCGACAGGCAGTAACAAACGTTGACCGCACAGTTTCATCGGTCAAGCGCCACATGGGCACAGACTGGAAATTCAAGGTTGAAGATAAGAATTACACCCCGCAGGAAATCTCCGCTCGAATCTTGATGAAGCTCAAGCGCGATGCCGAGACGTATCTTGGCGAGTCCGTCACCGACGCGGTTATTACCGTTCCGGCTTATTTCAACGACGCCGAGCGCCAGGCAACCAAAGAAGCCGGCGAAATTGCCGGTCTAAATGTTCTACGTATAATCAATGAGCCAACCGCGGCAGCACTTTCTTACGGACTAGATAAAGGCAAGGAAGACGAGCTTATTTTGGTGTTCGACCTCGGCGGTGGAACATTCGATGTTTCGCTACTCGAGGTCGGAAAAGACGATGACTTTTCGACCATTCAGGTTCGATCCACCTCTGGAGACAACCGCCTAGGTGGAGACGACTGGGACCAGAGGTTGGTGGACCACCTGGTCAAAAAGTTCAAAGAGACCACGGGTGTCGATGTTTCCAAGGACAAGATTGCTCTTCAGCGCCTCAAAGAGGCTTCCGAGCAGGCTAAAAAGGAACTGAGCCAGTCAACCTCGGCCTCGATTCAGCTTCCATATCTTTCGCTTACCGAGTCGGGACCGGCAAACCTAGACGAGAGCATCACCCGCGCTCAGTTTGAGTCTTTGACCGCAGATCTTTTAGAGCGCACCCGCAAGCCATTCTTGGATGTAATCAAGGAGGCCGGTGTCAAGGTAGCTGACATTGCGCACGTTGTAATGGTTGGTGGCTCAACCCGCATGCCCGCTGTCACCGAATTGGTGACAAGCTTGCTGGGCGGAAAGAGTCCGAACCAGGGCGTAAACCCGGACGAGGTAGTTTCGGTCGGTGCAGCGCTGCAAGCCGGAGTCATTCGTGGTGAGCGCAAAGATGTTCTGCTGATCGATGTGACTCCGTTGGCACTTGGCATTGAAACCAAGGGCGGCATCATGACCAAATTGATTGACAGAAACACCGCAATTCCGACCAAAAGGTCTGAGACCTTCACAACCGCAGATGACAATCAGGCAAGTGTCTCGATTCAGGTATTCCAGGGCGAGCGTGAGTTCACCAGAGACAATAAGTCGCTTGGTAACTTCGAACTAACTGGCATTGCGCCCGCCCCCAGGGGTGTCCCGCAGGTTGAAGTCACCTTCGACATCGATGCCAACGGCATTGTGCACGTTTCGGCCAAGGACAAGGGAACCGGCAAAGAGCAGTCAATGACTATCACCGGCGGTTCCTCTCTATCTGAAGAAGAGATCGAGCGCATGGTGAAGGATGCCGAAGAAAACGCCGCCGAAGACAAGGTGCGTCGTGAAGAGGCGGAGACCCGCAACCAAGCTGAACAACTTGTTTACTCAACCGAGAAGCTAATCAAGGACAACCAAGACAAGCTTCCAGAAGAGGTCAAGACCGAGGTGCAAGCCGATGTCGATGAACTCAAGACAGCGCTTGCAGGGGAAGACTTCGCGTTAGTGAAGACCGCTCACGACAAGTTGGTCGTCTCCCAGCAAAAGCTAGGTGAGGCAATCTATGCCTCACAGCCAGCGGAAGGCGAACCAGAAACCGAGCCAGCCCAAGAAGAAGATGTTGTTGACGCCGAAGTAGTAGACGAAGATGAGTCTGAAGATGACACTAAGGATAAGAAGTAATGTCTCAGGAAAACATCAACGACCCTAAGCCCCAAGAGGGCGATCAAGCCGAAGAGATGAAGGAAGAGGGTTCGCCAGTCGAGCCCTCGACCGAAGCCTTCGATACTCAAAAAGACGCCGTCGACCGAGAGCTGGAAATCTTCCAGGATATGCAACGTCTCCAAGCTGATTTTGTGAACTACCGAACCCGGGTTGAGCGCGATCGTGGAGCGGAGCGCCAGGCGGCAGTGGCAGAGGCGCTTCGTGCCTTTTTGCCGGCCTTTGATGATCTGACCCGAGCCGAGACCCACGGCGATTTAGTTGAAGGCAGCCCGATGGCGGCCATCTTTCAGAAGCTAAAAGCAGCCGGCGACAAGTTTGGCTTGAAGCGCTTTGGTGAAAAGGGTGACAAGTTCGACCCAGAACGGCACGACGCCCTGATTCAGACCCCCAGTGCTGAAGTATCCGAACCAACAATTGCTGACGTGGTTGAACACGGCTACCTTCTGGGAGATCGCATGATCCGCCCAGCCAAGGTCGCAGTGTTTGTAAGCGAATAAAATTCCTAAGAAGGTGAGCTAAGTGGCATCGCAGGACTGGATTGAAAAGGATTTCTACAAGATCCTCGGGGTGTCTAAGGACGTTTCGGCTACCGAACTAAAAAAGGCTTACCGCAAGCTAGCCAAAGAGAACCACCCAGATTTACACCCCGGCAATGCAAAGGCGGAGGCTAGGTTCAAGGACATTTCGGAAGCTTTTGATGTGCTCTCGGATGCTTCGGAGCGAAAGGAATACGACGCCATTCGCGCCATGGGCGGCGGCGCCCGCTTTCAAGCTGGCGGCCGAGGCGGCCAGGGCGGAAAAGGCGGCGGCTTCGAGGATGTTTTTGGCAACCTATTCGGCGGCGGTGGAGGTGGTTTTTCGCAAGGCGGCTTCCCCGGAGGTTTTGGCGGTTTTGGCGGTCCGCAGCGCGGCGCCGACCTAACAACCACCCAAACCATAGATTTCATCGATTCAATTCACGGATCCACCGAGAAGCTCAGAATCGGCAATGACCCGATTACCTTGAAAGTGCCCGCTGGAATTTTAGACAATCAAAAACTAAAGCTCAAAGGCAAAGGCCAGCAGTCACCAAATGGGGGTCCAGCTGGGGATTTGGTCGTCACGATTCGCGTGAAAGCGCACCCGGTATTCATCAGGGACGGCGATAACCTCCGCGTGTCGGTCCCAGTCACTTACTCGGAGGCCGTTTTAGGGGCGACCATCCAGGTGCCAACTCTGGGCGGCGAGCCAGTCAAACTTAAAGTCACCCCAGGCACCCCAAATGGTCGAACCTTGAGGGTGAAAGGCAAGGGCGTCCAACTTGCTAATTACCAAGGGGATCTATTGGCCACTGTGGAGATTGCGGTGCCAGCGCACATTTCAGAAAAAGCAAAAGGTTTTCTAGAGCAGTTCGAAGCCGAATTGCCAAAAGAGAACCCCAGGGCAGATCTAATAACCAGGGCGGGCTTGCTTTAAGCCTCAATCGCAATCGAAAGGAGTCATCGTGGAGCTCAGTGAAACTACTCCGCTGTTCGTGATTTCAGTTGCCGCGGAGCTTGCCCAAATGCATCCTCAGACCCTTAGACAATATGACCGGCTTGGCCTAGTGTCTCCCACTAGAACCGAGGGAAAGTCTCGCCGCTATAGCATGCGGGATGTCGCAAGGCTTCGCGAGATTGCCCGGCTATCCCAAGAGGGAGTTTCTCTTGAGGGTATCCGCAGGGTACTGGAATTGGTCAATGAAAACTCCGAGCTTAATCAAAGAGTTCGAGACCTAGAGCGTGAGCTCTCCGACCAAATTATGAGCCAGCCAGGCAAGCGGGTATTTGCTGCGGGTGATCAAGGGGTAATTAGGCTAAACCCCGGTCAGCGCCCGGAGCGCTCGGGATCGATTGTGCTGTGGAGGAGAAAATAATGGCCGAACAGCGGCAAAAGCAAAAAAGTGCCCTCGAGAGCTTTGGAATGGACCTAACCGCAATCGCAAGAGCAGGAAAGCTCGACCCGGTTATCGGCCGCGATGCAGAGATTCGCCGCGTCAGCCAAGTTCTATCGCGCAGAACCAAAAACAACCCGGTTTTGATCGGTGAGCCCGGTGTTGGCAAGACTGCGGTGGTGGAAGGATTGGCCCAACGAATTGTGGCGGGAGATGTGCCAGAAAGCCTCAAGGGCAAAACTTTAATCAGCCTGGATTTGGGCGCAATGGTCGCAGGCTCAAAGTTTCGCGGCGAGTTTGAAGAGCGACTAAAGGCCGTTCTGAAAGAGATTCATGACGCTCAAGGACAAATAATTACCTTCATAGACGAGCTTCATAATCTCGTTGGTGCAGGGGCTGCAGACGGTTCAATGGATGCCTCAAACATGCTCAAGCCGAT
>JBDNID010000242.1:0-2012 GCA_041688475.1 Aquiluna sp. | reverse complement strand
GAATGACTAGCTTCACATCATCAACGTGAATACCGCGAGCTGCGACATCGGTGGCAACCATGACTCGAGCAGCACCCTTGGTGAAGCGCTCCAGGTTGCGAGTTCGCTGAGCCTGATTCAGGTCGCCGTGCAAACGTGCGGTTGGAACACCAGCATCGTTTAGTGACATAGCCAATGCTTCAGCGGTTGACTTGGTGCGAACAAACACAATGCTTCTGTCGCTGCCCTGAACTAGGCGGTGGAAAACAGCCGAGCGATCTCTGGGGTCGATGACCAGTACCTTGTGGTCGATATCGGAAGATTCCTCTACCTCACCTGGAACCTCGTAAACATATGGGTTTGGCATGTACTTTTTGACCAGCTGAGCTACTTCTTGGTCCAAAGTTGCAGAGAACAATAGTTTCTGGCTCTCACCAGCTGCAGACAAGATACGGTTCACCGGCTCAATAAAGCCCAAGTCGCACATGTGGTCGGCCTCATCGACAACTACTCGCTCGCAGCTCGAAAGATCAACTAGGCCCTGAGCCATTAGGTCTTCTAAGCGGCCAGGGGTTGCAATGATGATGTCAACTCCGCGCTTTAATGCCTGCTCCTGGCGGTACTGAGGGACACCGCCGTAAATAGTGGTGGTGAAAAAACCAACGCTCTTAGCAAGCTGAGAAAGCGTGCGGTCAATCTGATCGGCTAGCTCGCGAGTCGGAGCTAGCACTAGCGCCTTTGGCTTAAATGGCACGCGAGGCTGGTTTCCAGCCTTGGCCAAGAATGCGACAAGTGGCACACCGAAAGCAATTGTCTTTCCAGATCCAGTCTTGCCGCGGCCCAAAACGTGACGACCCTCTAGGGCTGCTGGAATTGTGGATGCCTGAATTGGGAACGGAGTTGCCGCACCCATCTTGACTAGCTCATCGACTAAACGTTCGGGAAGATCCATCTCCTGGAAGGTGGCAAACGAAACGACTTCTTTGGCATCGGTACTCTGCAGGCGGTCCAGTTTTTTATCGCCCTGGAAAGTCTTGCCAGTGGAGGCGCGAGCCTTCTCGAATACCTTGTCACGACCAGTCTCGCGCTGGACGCGGTCTGGACGGTCGGACTTCGCACGTGGTTTACGGTCTGAAGGATTGAAGTCGCGGCCACTGGAGCGCTCGCGGTCAGAAGTGGAAGAGTCGCGGTTTAGGCGGTCAGAGCCGTACTCGCGGCCAGAAGAGCGCTCGCCCTTTGGGACGTAGTCTCCCTTATTT
The DNA here is from genome assembly GCA_041688475.1 of Aquiluna sp. Lineage (GTDB taxonomy): Bacteria > Actinomycetota > Actinomycetes > Actinomycetales > Microbacteriaceae > Aquiluna. The sequence continues at coordinate 774 of JBDNID010000242.1, read as the reverse complement.
GAGGTGTAGCCAGGTCGGCCTTCGCGCTTTGGTGCAGCCGCGCCATCGCGCTTGGGAGCATCCCACTTTGGCGCTACAGAGCGCTTTTTAGGTGCCGAGTCGGACGCGCTTCTGGGCGCGCGGGAAGGCGAATATTCTTTAGACATATTTATTGAGGTTCCTTAGGAAAGCGTGCCTAAGGAGGTTTCCTCTAGCACTACATAGATAAGCCTAAGTCAATAGTTATCAAAAAGATAGACTAAATAAGGCCTCGCACGGTCAGCTCAGCATGCAAAATGGCGTCTGAAGGCTCCACGAGGAAGACTCCGTCCGCAAATTTAATTACCGGAATACTGGTTTTGCCCGAGATGTCTTTTGACTTTTGGGCCATTTCGGCGCTTTCGGCAACGTCAAACATGTCGAACTCAACGCCCAATGTGGTAAGAAGGGATTTTGACCTTCTGCAGTCTGAACACCAATCTGCACCATAAAACTCAATTGCAGCCATAATTTTCCACCTATCTCAATCTCAAGCTATCTGGAATGAACAATTCGCCATCCTTGAATGTAATTCCCGTTAGTGAAGAAACTACCAAATCCGCATCGGTATCCATAGCGTGTTCGGTCACTCCAACCAGAAGACCCGCTCCAGCCTCCAGGCCGGCTTGGATGCCCGCGGCAGCATCCTCAAACACTACGCACTCCGAGATATCTAAACCCAATCGCTTTGCTCCTAAAAGATACGGCTCTGGATCAGGCTTGCCCCTTGAAACATCGTATGCGCTAACAAGCTCG
>JBDNID010000241.1:0-4936 GCA_041688475.1 Aquiluna sp. | reverse complement strand
TCAAAGCAACCAAGCTGGGGTCATGGCTCGAAATAACCAATCCGCCAGCCGACACTTCGGTCACTATAAAGGGGCGGACGATTTTCATTCCACAACTCTATAAGGGCTACCAAGTTTCTTTACTATGGCAAGCTAATGCGCATGCAATCCGTAGCCCAAGCGCTTGAGAACCTAAAGCGCAATACGGCGCACCCGCTATTGAATCAGCTCGGCGAATTATTCACCAAAGCCGGACATGAAATTGCCCTGGTGGGCGGTCCCGTGAGGGACGCCATCCTGGGCAGAGATGCACCTGATTTAGATTTCACTACCAGCGCGAACCCAGAGCAAATACTTGCCCTGGTAAAGCCGATATCCCAGGCGACCTGGGATATTGGTCGGGAGTTTGGAACTATTGCTGCCCAGATTCAAGGCGAGCAGGTTGAGATCACTAGCTATCGGGCCGATAGCTATGACTCGCAGTCCCGCAAGCCAACCGTAGAATTTGGCGATAATTTAGAGGAAGACCTTCTCAGGCGTGACTTCACGGTGAATGCCATGGCTCTGAGGCTCCCGGCAAGAACGTTCGTTGACCCCCACCAGGGCCTAAGGGACCTGTTGGGCAAGACTCTAAAGACCCCCACCTCTCCCGAAGTATCCTTCTCCGATGACCCGCTGCGCATGATGCGGGGTGCTCGGTTTCGCTCGCAGCTCGGCTTTGAGATTGAGCCTGAGACTTTCGAGGCGATGTGTCGCATGAAAGATCGCATCAGCATCATTTCGAAAGAGCGCATTAGAGACGAGCTCACCAAGCTGCTTTTATCTGATAACCCAATTCCAGGGCTAGAGGCCTTGGTCGATTCCGGGTTAGCCGAGCTCGTTATTCCCGAGTTGCCTGCTCTAAAACTTGAAATAGACGAGCACCACCACCATAAGGATGTCTACCAGCACACCTTGACCGTACTGTCTCAGGCCATTGATTATGAAAAGGACTACGGGTTAGAGAACAACCTCGTGCTTCGCTTGGCTGCCCTGCTTCACGACATTGGTAAGCCCGCAACCAGAAAGCTCGAGCCGGGTGGCGCTGTGACTTTCTACCACCACGATGTGGTGGGAGCAAAGCTTGCCAAAAAGCGTTTGACTGATTTGCGCTTTGATAACGACACCATCAAGTCGGTCGCGAGACTGGTCGAACTGCACCTAAGGTTCTTTGGCTACAGCGATCAGCAGTGGAGTGATTCGGCGGTCAGAAGATACGTCAGGGATGCGGGCCAAGAGCTTTTGCAGCTGCACGCTCTAACCAGAGCCGATGTCACCACCAGAAATCAAAAAAAGTCGGACCGGTTGGCCCACGCATACGACGATTTGGAAGAGCGCATCAAGGTTCTGGCGGAGCAAGAGCAACTTGATGCGATGCGGCCAGATCTTGATGGCGCTCAAATCATGCAGATTCTTGAAATGAAGCCTGGCCCAGATGTCGGCAAGGCCTATAACTTTTTGATGGAGCTCCGGCTCGATGAAGGCTCGCTGGGCTTTGATGAAGCTAAAAAACGCTTGCTCGCTTGGCACCAAAGCAAGTAAGGTAGTGAGGTTGCCCTAGGCAATGCTTTGTGCAATTACCCTCCTGTTATGGAAATACCATGACCGTTTTAGACCGAAGGAGGTGGGTTAACTATGCATAATTACGAGCTGATGGTCATTCTGGACCCTCAACTAGATGAGCGAACAGTCGCCCCAAGCATCGACAAGTTCCTCAATGTCATTACAACTAGTAAAGGCACTGTGGACAAGGTAGATATCTGGGGACGTCGTCGCATGACATATCCAATTCAGAAGCACGCCGAGGGCATCTACGTTGTTATCAACGTGACCGCTGACTCAGCTGCTGTGAAGGAGCTTGAGCGTCAGCTAAGGCTGAACGAGGCAGTGCTTCGCACCAAGGTGCTCAGGATCGAAGATGCAGTATTCAGCATCAACCCAATTGAGTTTGTGCCTGAAGAGAAGGAAAAGCGTCCACCCCGTGGCGGCCCTCGCTCTGGTGGCAAGCGTCCGTCAGGCCCCAGAAGCTAATGGCAGGCGAGGTTAGCGTAACCATCGTCGGCAACCTAGCCGACGACCCGGAGCTTCGCTACACCCAGGGGGGCATCGCCGTGGTTTCAGTTCGCGTCGGTTCAACCCCGCGCACATTCAACCGCACCACTAATGACTTTGTGGATGGCGAAACCGTATGGGTTCGCTGCACCGCTTGGCGTGAGGTTGCAGAAAACGTAGCTCAGAGCTTGTCCAAGGGAACCCGCGTGGTTGTCACTGGTCGTCTCAAGCCGCCATCTGCATACCAAACCGCTCAGGGTGAAGCTAGGGCGTCGCTCGAACTCGAGATTGAAGAGATCGGCGCATCCTTACGCTACGCAACCGCAGCAGTAACCCGTCGTGCCCGCGAGGGCAGCGCAGCCGTTGACTCCCCTTGGGGTGGCCAGTCGGCTCCAGCAGTAACGAAATCTTCCAATGGCGCAGACGCTTGGGCAAACCCAGTCGATGCTGCAGCCGACGAAGCTCCGTTTTAAAGATTAAAGAAAAGAGAAAAAAATGGCAGGAAAGTCAGCAGACGCTCGCAAGCCGCGGATTAACTCGAAATTCGCCAAGCTCGCCCCGGCTAAGACCATCAAAATTGAGGTCATCGACTACAAAGACGTAGCTACGCTGCGCAAGTTCGTTTCAGACCGAGGCAAGATCCGCGCCCGTCGTATCACCGGTGCAACGGTGCAGGACCAGCGCAAGATTGCCTTGGCTATTAAAAATGCACGTGAGATGGCGCTTTTGCCATATTCCGGCTCTGGGCGCTAAGGAGAAACCCCCATGTCAAAACTAATTCTGACCAATGAGGTCTCCGGACTTGGGTCCGCAGGCGATGTTGTAGAAGTAAAAAATGGTTACGCTCGCAATTTCTTGATTCCAAACGGCCTAGCGGTTGCTTGGAGCAAGGGTGGTGAGAAGCAGATCACATCGATCCGCTCGGCACGTGATGCTCGCGCAATAGCCTCGGAAGACGAAGCAAAGGAACTCAAGGCAAAGCTTGAAGCAAAGCCAATCCTTATCCTTGCAAATGCTGGCACTAGCGGTCGCCTATTCGGCACCGTGAAGACCAACGATTTGGTTGATGCTGTCGCTATTGCTGGCATCGGTGCAATCGATAAGCGCAAGGTTGAATTCACCAGTGCAATCCGAAACTTGGGTGACTACGAGGCGTCAGTTCGCCTGACTGCCGAAATAGTTGCCAGAGTCAAGCTTCAGGTTGTTGCTGCAAAGTAAGCGGCTCCATCAAACTAACGGCTCGCCGAGAGGCGGGCCGTTACTTTTTTACAAAAAAACCTTCGGTTATCCACAACCCTAAGGCTTAGGTTTAGAGTTTTCCACATTTTCTTATCCACAGCCCAAAGCCTTGCCAATGCTGAGTCCACGAAAAGTTATCCACAGGTATCAACAGGTTATTCACATCTTTTTCTACTTCGCATCGGCGTGTTTCCACAGGGTTATCCACAGGCTTAAAAACCCCGGCTTGATTCATCAATGTCCTTGCCCCAAGCTATACAGGTCTTATCGAATCAAAGGAGTCCAAAGTGGCGATGCTTTCACCGGTCCCGGCCTCTGACCCAAGAGTCGCACCGCACAACTTAGAAGCGGAGCAGTCCACCCTGGGTGGCATGCTTTTGAGCCAGGAAGCGGTGGCTGAAGTATTTGAGGTTGTCTCGGGCTCGGACTTCTACGCACCAAAACACGAATTGATTTATAACGCCGTTCTGAGCCTATTTGGCAAGGGTGAACCAACCGATGTGATTGCGGTCACCGACGAACTGAATAAGTCTGGCAGCCTCGTGAAAGCCGGTGGAGCCGATTACCTACATTCGCTGACCAGCTATGTTCCCACAGCAGCAAATGCCAGTTATTACGCCAAGATTGTCTCCGATAAGGCAATTCTGCGAAGGCTAATTGATGCTGGAACCAGAATCGCGCAGTCCGGCTACGAGAGCCAAGGTGAGGTTGAAGATCTCGTAAATCAGGCTCAGGCCGAGGTTTATCGGGTCTCTAGTCTCTCCTCACGCGAGGATTATGTGGGCCTGAGCGACTCGATCGAAGCTGCCATTAGGGAAATCGAAACTGCTCAAAAGCGCGGTGGTGAAATGACCGGTGTTCCGACCGGCTTCACCGATCTGGATGCCTATACCCACGGCCTTCACCCGGGGCAGCTTGTAATTGTTGCCGCTCGGCCCGCGGTTGGTAAATCCACCTTTGCCCTAGATGTTGCACGTAATGCAGCCATTAAGCACAACCAGGCAACAATCTTTTTCTCTTTGGAGATGGGCCGGGCTGAGATCGCCATGCGTATGCTCAGTGCCGAGTCTTCGATTTACCTGCAATACATGCGCAAGGGAACTGTGTCCGAAGGGGATTGGACCAAACTCGCCGCAGTACGGGGAAGAATTAATGATGCGCCGCTTTACATCGACGACAGTCCGAACATGTCTTTGGTGGAAATCCGAGCCAAGTGTCGAAGGCTGTCCCAGCAGGTAGACCTCAAGATGGTAGTCATCGACTATATCCAGCTAATGTCCTCGGGTAAAAAGGTTGAATCGAGGCAGCAAGAGGTTTCTGAGTTCTCCAGAGCCCTCAAGCTATTGGCAAAAGAGCTCGGTTTGCCGGTGGTTGCGCTTTCGCAGCTCAATCGCCAGTCAGAGCAGGCCAAAGACAAGCGACCCGAAATATCTCACCTTAGAGAGTCTGGGTCTTTGGAGCAGGACGCCGATGTCGTTATTCTGTTGCACCGCGAGGGAATCTATGAAAAAGACCACCCACGAGCTGGTGAAGCGGACCTTATACTTGCAAAACAGCGAAACGGTCCGACTGGGACTGTCACGGTTGCTTTTCACGGCCAGTACTCTCGCTTTGTAAATATGCCAAG
>JBDNID010000240.1:0-1798 GCA_041688475.1 Aquiluna sp. | reverse complement strand
CGATGATGCCGATGAGCTTCATAAGTCACTGACAAGTTTTAGACAACCAAATCAAACCATGGCATTTGTGAACTACTACAAACCCAATGACATCTACCAAAACCAAAAGCCAACGGTTGGCATCTTGCTAACCGCGGCCTCAGATGGCAAAAGCTATAACCTCGAATCAACCTGGGTTAGAAAAGAGCTTGATCGCATCAGCAAGCTGATCGGTCTCGAGCAGCCCATCGATGAGTATTTTGAAGAATATAAGATTCTGGATCCCGAGTACTTTGGTTCATTCGGCGGTGGCAATGGCGCCCTCTATGGAGCAACCAAACCGCTGTGGCAAGCGGGGCCATTCAATGTTCCAGCCGCTCATAACCCATTCAGGTCCTGGCTCTATCGAGTTGGGGCCTCCACCCACCCCGGTGGCGGCATGCCGGCTGTTTTAGGTGGCGCGCTAGTGACTTCAAAGAAGATTATTTCCCGGCTTCGCTAAAAAACTATTCTTTGATGTCTTTCATCAGCTTTTTCCACCAGTTTGCTACGACATAAAACCGGCTATGAGAATTGCGCTTAAGCTCTTTGATAACCAACTTGCGCTTTTTGCGAGTGGTGTAGCTTGTTTGGGCTTTGCAGGTTGGGCAAGTAGTTGAGTAGGGAAGCTTGCCCATGTAGCGAATATCTTGCACCGAGACCGTCTTGCAAAAATCACACTTCAGTACAGCCGGCTCGGAATCCTTTGATTCAGAACCCCTAGCACCTTCGCTCATCAGGCAGTCCCTAAAAGTGGCCTGAGACTAAAGACCCGCTTTATCCTGGATAACCCGAAGCTGGTAGATGGTTTGGGTTTCATCAAGCTCAACATCTTCATAAGTTACTAGGTGATCAATCGGCAGATCGCGCTTAGCCACCGCTCCTTGCAATAAACCAATCGGTACCAAGTTCTCACGCTTAGCGTCTTCAACCCGGTCGGCTACTCCGCGAGCGGAGAAACCACCAATAGCGTCAAAGCGCTCGCCTGCTTTATGGGCACGCTTGGTGCTAGCTATCACTTCGGACATCCTGGTGCCACTGACAAAGCTGGAGCGCTCATCAACTAGCATCTTGGCAACCGTTAGCGGTGCTTCCACACTCGCCAAGTGGTAGGGGCGATAAATAGCGAAATAGGGACCCTCGCCCATTCCTAGATAACTCATCTCCTCGGAAACATAAGGGGAGTCGGAGCGAACAATCACAAATACCCCGGGGGCCACATCTCCGGTGCAGTAGTCAACTACCCCGGCTTCTGATAGCACTCCGCCATCTTCTTTGAGCGCATAGGTCTCGGAGAGCTCTTTGACCGAGGTCTTTGGCCCAATCATCGCGCGCTTCGAGAGCTTGAGCCCGGTGGCATTAGCCAAAGCGGCCATCTCGATCATGGTCTTGGAACCATCGGTAAAAGAGGCAAGCATCTTTGGGTTCATGTTCTTATTGGCGGCTCGCTCGGCCACGGTGTCGGGGTTTGAGTGCGGCTCAAAGGGGTTGTTCTTACCCTTGCCAGCACAAATAATCTCGAAGGATAGATCGAGCGCAAAATCGACTAGCTCTTTGGCCTCAATTGGTTCATCGCCGTGACAAACCGCATAAATCACATCGTTCTCAATTGCGGTGTCGCGAAGAATTGGGCCGACCGTCACATCGCACTCCACGTTCAAGGTGGCAACGTGCTTTTTAGCCTTCAGTGAGTTGTAGATAACCTTCGCACCGATCTCGGCAACCCCGGTTGCCTCGACCACTACGTCTACATCCAATAATGGAACTAGGTCGATGTCTT
>JBDNID010000239.1:0-1593 GCA_041688475.1 Aquiluna sp. | reverse complement strand
CAGGAGAATTTATCCAAGCGATTCCGCAAACTTCTGTCCGGGGCGTCCGATGGGGTGCCACCTTGGCTCAAAGTTGTTGAGCAAGGGGATAAGCCAGGCCTGTATCTCCCAAGCGACGCTCCTTGGATCGTGCATGGAGACTTTGCCACATTGGTCGGGGGAGTAAGAGCGCTTTTAATGCAGGCCTTGCACCCCGGATCACTCACCGGAGTAGCCCAGCACTCTAGGTATGAAAAAGATCCACTCGGTAGACTCTCTGGAACCATCCGTTGGCTGACCGTCACAACTTTTGGTTCAACTGACGCAGTTTTTGGTGAAGCTTCTCGGGTGAATAAAATGCACACTCACGTCACCGGTGAATATGAAACCGCTGCTAAAGAGATCAAGCCCTATAAGGCCGCTGACCCTGATCTTTTGCTATGGGTGCACGTGGCCTTCATGGACTCATTCTTGCGCGCCCATCAGAATTATTCTAAAAAGCCAATCCCTGGTGGGGCGGACGAGTACGTAAGGCTTTGGGCTAAATCTGTAGAACCTCTAGGTCTAGAAACAGCTCCCATGTCAGAGGCGGAGCTTTTAGAAACGCTTCAGGGCTTTGATTCGCAATTGGTGGTTACTCCAGAGACCACCGATGTGATCAAGTGGATTCGCAAGGTCCCATTGCCTCTTATAACTAAGCCGGTTTACGCACTTCTATTTCACTCGGCTTTAGCGTCAATGCCAAAGATCTACCAGGAGCGCATTGGTCTGCGCTCCTACCCGCTTTGGCTCTTAAGGCCAATAACCACAAACCTTTTGGCGATTATGCGCAGGGCGATTGGGCCCGAGTCGACAATCGAAGATGCCGCCATCGCAAGACTCAAAAGAGCCGGAGTCATTTCTTAGCAAAGCGAATGCTCAAGCGCTCGCGCCCAATTTGATTGGCGCTAAACTTTGGCAAGTGCCCAAGGGCATTTTTCGCCACCCTAGCTCAGTTGGTAGAGCAGCTCCCTCGTAAAGAGCAGGTCAGCGGTTCGATTCCGCTGGGTGGCTCTTGATCAAGGCGAACTCAACGAAACCTTTTTCTCCTGGTAGGGACTGCATAATTCGTGCTTTCAAGATATCCTCTGAATCCCAAACTCCACTTCGCCTAAATCAAATTGCCCTTTTACCTTGGGTCCAAACCTCTAAGGAAAAAGTGAAGAGCTTTTCATCGAATCAGCCCGTCTACTTCTAAGGCCTTTTATTTCGCAAGCAGTAGCAATGTATGCACCTTGCTGGACTGCGGTTCGGTCTTCTGAATAGCCTCCGTGGACTCTTCAGTTTTTGACCGCAACTTGGGCAATTGAGATCGGTCTTGGACGCATCATGCTGGCAGTTTTTGAATTTCTTAGCTTTAGGTTGCTGCCTATCTGAAGTCAGGGTTCACTAAGTCAACAACCTGAGGGCCCGCAACCACAAAAAGGGCCAGCACAAACAGAGCAAGTCCGATTCGCTTCCAAATCTTTTCTAGTTGCTTGGGATCCCTCGGCTCTTTAGGATTCTCTGGATTAGTCATTTCTGTAGCCTACTTCGAGCATCTGGCTGGCTCCGTGAATGCTGAGCTGAGCGTTT
>JBDNID010000238.1:0-4494 GCA_041688475.1 Aquiluna sp. | reverse complement strand
TCGCAACATGTTTTACTGGCGAAGCCAAGCGTTGATTCAAAAGGCGATAGGGCCATTGTGAGTCGACTCGGGGTTTCTAGGGACGTAAATTTTCTCATTTCGCCATCTCAGAACCTGCGGACTGTGTTCACTCAAGAGTCAGCACGGTTCGAACTAGCGAAGGGACAGCGGGTGGCCTGTTTATTGCTTGACGAAGCTCAGTTTCTGACTACCGACCAAGTTGACCAGGCGCTTGAAATAGCCGTGCTCGACGGTGTTCCAGTGCTTGCCTATGGAATTAGAACAGACTTTAAGACTCTGAGCTTTCCGGGCAGCAAGCGCCTCTTGGAGATTGCGCACAGCCTCGAAGAGCTCAAGACAATTTGCCGGTGTGGCCGCAAGGCAATGTTTAATGCGCGATTGGTAAACGGCGAGTTCACATTCTCAGGAGAGCAAGTCGCTATCGATGGCGATCAGGTTACTTACGAGTCGCTTTGCGCAAACTGCTATTTAGAAAAGCTACACGGCTGACAAAGCTGGTCTATTAAATAAGAGACTACGTGCAAAAAAATGTGCGACCGATGACTTGATTTACAGGACTGCTTCGACAGTGAACCAAAGGTCTAATTTCCTGTTATCCTGAACTCCGCATCTTTAAATTCCAAAGTTTTTTTCAATAAGTCCTCCTCAAGGTGGAGAAAGTGGCTCGTGGAAATCCTTCTTCTGCTTGTCCTTATTCTCACGAACGCAATGTTGGCAATGTCAGAGGTTGCGTTACTCACCTCCAAAAGATCAAAGCTTTCCAGCATGGCGGCGCAAGGTAAAAAATCCGCAGCTGTGGCTCTCAGAATCACAGAGAAGCCGACTGAATTTCTGTCCGCAATCCAGATAGGAATTACTTCCATTGGCCTATTCAGTGGCATTGTTGGAGAATCCGTATTCGCTCAGCCGCTATCCGTGTGGTTCCAAGAGCTGGGGTTGAGTGTCGCATTCTCGAATATTTCCTCAACCGTTCTAGTTGTCCTCATCGTCACCTACGTATCGATAACTATCGGAGAATTGGTTCCCAAACGGATTGGTCAAACTCGTCCCGAGGCCATTGCATCATTGATGAGTCCACCCTTATTGCTGATCTCGAAGATTGCCAAGCCATTCGTATTTGCCCTAAGTGTCACCACAAATTCGATTCTGAAATTATTCGGTGTCGATAAACACGTGCCGGCCACCGTTACCGAAGAGGAAATTGAAGCAATCCTCGAAGAAGGATCCTTGGCCGGCCTGATTGAAGCTCAAGAAAGAGAACTTGTAAGAAACGTCTTCCGGCTAGATGAGCGCAGGCTCGGCTCCCTCATGGTGCCAAGGTCGGAGATCGTATTCGTAGACCTAGCCGCACCGGAAAAGGACAATCTGAACTTAATTGCGGAATCCCCGCACTCCAAAATTCCTGTCTGCGATGGCGGCTTGGAAAACATCGTTGGAGTTCTCAGCGCCAAGGCGGCCCTGGCCGCTGTGGCGCGTGGGGCAAAACTAAGCCTCACGCAAAACCTCGAGACAGCGATCTTCTTACCCGAGACTCTGACCGGCATGGGATTACTGGATGAGTTTCGACTTTCTAGAAAAAACATAGCCTTTGTCGTGAACGAGTATGGCGGTCTTGAGGGGCTGGTTACCCTGCAGGACATTCTCGACTCCCTAGTTGGAGAAATGGGAGAAGACGGTGGGGAGGGGTTCGAAGCAGTTCAACGAACTGATGGTTCTTGGCTACTAGATGGCTCACTTGCAATTCCCGAGTTCAAAGATTCTCTTGGACTACTAAGTGTTCCTCAGGAAGAGGAATGGAAATACCACACCCTGAGCGGCCTCATTCTTCTTTTGCTTGGAAGATTGCCATCCCCCGGTGATTACGTGGTCTGGGAATCATGGAGACTCGAAGTGGTGGACATGGACGGCAGAAGAATAGATAAGGTTCTAGCTATTAGGATTTTGCCGAATCAGCCATAGTCGTCACAAAGCTAAGGCTTGGTTTCTTCCAGCTTCGCCAACATGGCTAATTTGTTCCAAAGCTTCGCAAGACCCACTTCACAGAATCTAAAATATTAATGGTCATAAAGAGACCATCACTTGGGAGCTGCCAATGCCAGGGAACTTAGTTACAAACCAAAAGCATCCGTACTTCAATAAGACAGCCGTTTTAACCTCCAAGCATCACAAACACCAAATCATTGGGCCAGCTTTCTCCGAAGTTTTGGGCCTCAAGCTAATAGACCATTCGGCGGACACTGACCAGCTTGGAACATTTAGTGGGGAAGTTGAACGAGCCCTATCCCCCCAAAAAACCGCAATCCTAAAAGCGAGAATAGGAATGAAGGAGCTGGGTGTTTCAATCGGAGTTGCCTCCGAGGGCTCCATCGGCCTTGATTCGCAAATGCCCTTTGCCATCTCCGACATCGAATTGCTTGTCCTGGTGGATGACGAAAGACAAATCGAGATATTTGAGACTTATCGCTCTTTTGAAATAGCGGCAATCAGGGAAAGCGTTTCCCCGGATCAAAACCTAGAAGACTTTTTGCTGCGGGCAAGATTTCCCGGTCACAAACTGATTGTCTCTGCACACAAAAGCAAAAGTTTCGATTTTCATAAGGGCATCGACACTATAAGGGACCTCCAAGCTGCCATCCAGGAATGCGCTGAGCTCTCAGAGGATGGTTTGGCGCTAGTACAGTCTGATCTAAGGGCCCATTGCTCACCTACACGAGCGCAAAACATCAAATTAGCGGCTAGCAAGCTGGCAACAAGGGTTGCCAGCCAATGCTCTCGGTGTGACACACCCGGTTGGGGGAAGGTTGGCCACGAGCGTGGATTGGACTGCGCCCAATGTGGCTTGATTGTTTCTAGCGCCCTTAGGTACGAAGTGCTTGGCTGTGTGAAGTGCGAACATGTCGAACAGGGCCGGCAGCTCAGTAAAAAAGCAGACCCAGCTACCTGCTCAAACTGCAATCCCTAGCTAGGGCGCTAGGACACTTTTTAAATCTGAGTCATTAACCAAACCGGGAAGAGGCATCCGGTTGATTATTGAATCTCGAAGAACTCTAAGATCAGGAATCAGGCCAATAACAAATACCTGCAAATCTATTCATGTAATGTGATGCGTATGAACAATGAATCTAGGGCGAAAAAGACAATTACCGTTATCGAAGGCGATGGAGTTGGTCCCGAGATAACATCCCTCACCGTTGACCTTATGCGCGCAAGCGGCGCGAGCATCGATGTCGAAATAGCCGTGGCGGGCAGAGTGGCTTTTGCTTCAGGAATCCTGAGCGGGGTGCCACAAGAGACCCTGGATGCGGTTGAGAGGCACAAGGTGGTCCTCAAGGGGCCTCTGGCAACACCCATTGGAGAGGGTGGGAAAAGCGCGAACGTCACACTCCGCAAGACCTTTGAAATGTTTGCCAACATCAGGCCAGCCCGCGAGCTACCTGGCATCCCAACTCCTTTTTCGGGAAGAGGCATTGACCTGGTGATTGTTCGAGAAAACGTTGAAGACCTCTATGCGGGAATAGAGCACATGCAAACTCCCAATGTTGCGCAGTGCCTAAAGCTCATCTCTAGAGTCGGTAGCGCCAGAATAGCCGAGGCGGCATTTGCATTTGCCTTGTCTCAAGGCAGAAGCTCGGTGGTGGTCGCCACTAAGGCCAACATTATGAAGCTAACCGAAGGGCTCTTTAAGTCCGAGTTCGAAAGAGTCGCTAAGGGATATCCGGACATTGAGTCTTCGCATATGTTGATAGATAATTGCGCCCATCAACTGGTTATGAAACCCGAAGATTTTGACGTGATTGTGACCACCAACATGAACGGCGATATTCTCAGCGACTTGGCCAGCGGATTAGTGGGTGGGCTTGGCTTTTCCCCTTCAGCCAACCTCGGCTATGAAGTCGCAATGTTCGAAGCGGTCCACGGAACAGCTCCCGACATCGCAGGTAAAAACAAAGCCAATCCGACTGCAATGATCCTGTCTGGCGTGATGCTCTTGAGGCATATTGATGAATTTGAGGCTGCCGACAGGCTCGAGCAAGCACTGCTACTAACTCTTGAAGACGGTATCCATACTTTTGATGTACCCGGACCTGGTGCGATTGGAACACGCGAGTTCGCCGAGGCCATAAAGATGCGCCTCGGGTCCTTCTCTAGCTATCTGACCAAGACGCACAGCCCGCTAGCAATGAAGCAACTCTGGCCCCAAGATGTGGATGTTACACCTTCCTCGAGATCAAAGGACGGGCTGGATGTATTGATCGAGACACGCGAAGAAGCGCAAATAGTTGCGCAGAGACTTCAGTCGGCGCTGAGGGGTGCTGACTTTGAGCTAACTATGATTTCCAACCGCGGAACCAGGGTTTGGCCTGGACCCAAGAGCAGTGCAACACCGGTCGATCATTATCGCTGTCGCTTTTTGATTAATAACCAATCTCGATGGAGCGAAGAGTCGGTGTCGGAACTGCTACCCAAACTACG
>JBDNID010000035.1:0-1882 GCA_041688475.1 Aquiluna sp. | reverse complement strand
CCAGAAAAGGACCCACCAGCACTAGAGCCAAGAGGGAGCCGAGAATTATTTTGCTTCGTTTTTTCATGCTTTAGGAAACTTTAGACAAGTTTTCGCCAATTGCACTAATCGCAGGCTATAAATTCTTGGCCCTTCAACCAAGTGAATAATCGCGTTGTGTGAAAGACAGTTGGTTTCTGATGGCCGAAACTGGGCTAGCCTGTTTGGATACCGCAAGGAGCAATTAATGCTAAAGACCCGTTCGCTCATTTCTAAGACCCCTTCAGCAAGCTTTGAAAAGGGCGAAATGCCGCTGAGGGGGATGGCCCCGGATCGGGTGGCAATCAGCATTAAGTTCTCCGGTATTTGCCACTCTGATATTCACCAGGTGCGCGACGAATGGTCTGAGGGCATCTTTCCGATGGTTCCTGGTCACGAGATTGTTGGTGAGGTGACCGAGGCTGGCTCGGCAGTAACCAAGTTCAAGGTGGGGGACCGAGTTGGCGTGGGGACCTTCGTGGATTCTTGTGGCACCTGCTACCCGTGCAAATCGGGGCGCGAGAACTATTGCCGGACCGGCAACGTTCAGACCTATAACGGCAAGCACTACGACGAAGAAGTCACCTACGGTGGTTATGCCCAGGACATAGTTGTGAAAGAGCACTTTGTTCTAAAGGTTCCAACCAATATCGACTTTGCAGCCTCAGCACCACTTTTGTGTGCTGGTGTGACAGGTTACGAACCCTTGAAGTACTGGAAGGCCGGACCAGGCATGAAGGTCGCCATTTTGGGCCTCGGTGGCCTGGGCCACATGGCAGCGCAGTTCGCGGTTGCGATGGGAGCCGAGACCTACGTGCTTGGTCGTTCTCTAAATAAGGCACAAGACGCCAAAGACATGGGAGCACTTGATTACTTGATCACCTCGGAAGCCATGGAAACCCATAAAGACTTCTTTGACATCATCCTGAACACCACCAGCGCCGATCTAGATGTTGATGCCCTTTTGGCAATGCTGATGGTCGGTGGCTCTCTGGTAAATGTTGGTCTTCCAGGAACCAATCAGAGCTACAACCCGTTCAGCTTGGTCACTGGCTTGAAGTCGATTGCAGGAGCCAACACCGGCAGCATCCAAGGCACCCAGGAGATGCTCGATTTTTGTGGCGAGCACAACATTGTCTCAATCATCGAGATGGTTGACGCCACCGACCCCGAGGCCATCGATGCAGCCTATGAGCGCGTTGTTGGCAGCGACGTGAAGTATCGCTTTGTGATTGATGCGGCGACTATATAGGGGGAGCTCAAAAAATGAAGCAAAACAAAATCGGTCCTTGGCACGTATCGGCAATGGGCATCGGCTGCATGAACCCTTCATGGGCTGGCGGCAGTGCCCTTGATGAAACCCTGCGCCAAGAATCCGCTATTCCAGCACTGCATGCCGGCATGGATGCCGGGATCACACTCTTTGACACTGCGGATATGTATGCTCCAACCTGGGACAGCTTTGGCCATAACGAGCTGTTTGTTGCAGAGGCGCTTCGCACTTGGTCGGGCACTCAAGAACAAAAAGACAGGGTCGTCATTGCCACCAAAGCTGGTATCTCTCGCCAGCCAGGAGAAAAGTTTGGCCGAAACGGCAGTTTGGATTATTTATTGCGAGCCGCCGAGGCGTCTGCTGGCCGCCTCGGAGTTGAAAAGATTCAGCTCTGGCAGCACCACCGCTTAGACCCAAGCATTTCCTTCGAGCAGCAATTTGAGAACGTCTTGGCCCTAAAGCAGCGCGGCATAGTGGATCAAATCGGAGTCTCCAATTACGACGCCAAACAGCTTGAGATTGCCGTCAAGATTGGCGGAACCCCCAGCGAGGGTGGTGTTGTATCGATTCAAAACGAGTTCAGCCCGCGCT
>JBDNID010000237.1:0-3821 GCA_041688475.1 Aquiluna sp. | reverse complement strand
TTAATGGCCTCAGCATCGCCGAGTGCCTTCGGTGTGCAAATTTCATCCACGGCCTTCATCGCGGCCGAAACCAAGGGGTTGCCGTTATAAGTTCCAAAGTGAGCCATCCGACCATCGGTCACAGCGCTCATATATTTTTGGGTGCCGCCAAACACGGCCACGGGTAGACCGCCACCGATGCTCTTTGCAAGGGTTACTAAATCTGGCTTCACACCGGTGCGACCGGCTACTCCTGCGACTCCGGCGGTAAGGCCAGATTTCACTTCGTCAAAAATTAGAGCAATCTCGTACTTATCGCAAAGGTCGCGAACCCCTTGGAGGTAGCCCGCATCGGGCAGAATGATGGAAAGATTCTCCATCACAGGCTCCATCATGAAGCAGGCGATAGTTTTTCCATGATCCTTCATGATCTGCTCTAGGTAGTCAAGGTCGTTATAGGGAACTACATGGACATCGCCGGCTACCACTTCAAATGGAACCTCCGGCGTTGGCGCATTGGCATCACCAATATTCTCAAGTGCCGGCTTCACAGAAACTTGCAGCGGGTCGTAACCTCCGTGATAGCCGCCCTCAAGCTTGATGACACCTTTTTTTTGAGTAACCGCGCGAGCTGTCCTGATTGCGTACATTGTGGACTCGGTGCCAGAGTTGGTAAAACGCAACATGTCGAGGCCGAAGCGCTTCTTGAAGCGCTCGGCGACATCGGTTGCCGTTGGAGAAGGAGTTACGAATAGCGTGCCGGTTTTGCGCAGTGCCTTTTTTACCTCACGAACGACCGCCGGGTTCAGGTGGCCGACCATCATTGCCCCGAAGCCCATCGATAGATCGAGGAACTTGCGGCCATCGACGTCTTTTAGGTAGGCGCCCTTAGCTGAGACGATTGAGATTGGGTATGGTTCCCAGTGTTGAAAACTTGACGTCACGCCCAGTGGCAGCGACTTAGATGCGACGATGTTCTCTGCCGCGGATTTTGGGGAGCTCGCGATAAAGCGCTCCCATTCTTGATCGAGAAGCTTTTTGATTCGATCACGGTCAATGGGTTTGTGATGCTGTGGAAGATGTCTGAGACCTGCTGGATCGTTCGTTGTGGCTATTTTAATAGTCAATTGGAGTGCTCCTTCGCGTTCTTATTGTCACCTAAAGGGCTCTAATTAGCCAATTTTGCTTCAGCGAGTCTTGCGAACCTTCAGGCTACGTGCCGAATCTTTCGCCTAGTTCGGTGGGGGGACCAAGCCATAACAGGGTCGCGTAGATGATGCTGACAACAACTGCTATTGCGAGAATCAGCACGAAGGGCCGGCTAATAAACCAGCGAAATAGCGAATCAAACCGACCCGAATCACTTGGGTCATCGGATTTTGATGTCCGCCAATTGCCCTCTAGCAGTTTCTTTTTTGCCAGACTTCGCTCAAATGGCAGAGTTGCAAAAGGAACAATCGCGAGAACCACCGCTCCTATCGTTCTGGCGCTGTTCCAGCGTTGATTAACTCCAATCAAGGCTGCAATAACCCCATAGCTTAGGAACATCGCGCCGTGAATTGAACCCCCGATGGTGACAACAATTGGATCCACACCTACAGCCCGCAAACTAAGGCCGGTGATCAAGATGGCCCAGGTAATAGCCTCACCGGTGGCGACAAAGGTGAATAGTGGTTGAGGCGCGTACCTAGAGGATATTTGAGTCATTTTCAAAGCCTAGTAATCAATCCTTTGAATTCACTTTAAGTCGGTTTTGCGCCCATTTGGATTGGGTTAAAGGGGTCACATTGCGGTAACTATTAGCTCCGTTTTTTGGAGAGTCCAAAAATTGGACTAAGCTTCAAAAATTTGACCCCAATGCTGCCGAACACGACATCAATCACTCAAGTTGAGGTTGGAGAACCGCTAGTTGAGATAAAAAACGTAGATAAATTTTTCGGGGAACTCCATGTTCTGAAAGATATAAACGTCACTATCAAGCGCGGTGAAGTAGTTGTCGTAATCGGACCCTCGGGATCCGGAAAATCAACACTTTGCCGGGCCATCAACAGATTAGAAACCATCAACTCGGGGACAATCACCATAGACGGCGAGCTACTGCCGCAAGAGGGTAAAGAGCTGGCAGCACTCAGGGCCAAGGTCGGCATGGTCTTTCAGTCCTTTAATCTCTTCGCCCACAAAACAGTCTTAGAAAATGTCACCCTCGCTCCGACCAAAGTAAAAAAGATGTCCAAGGCCGATGCCAGGGAGCGAGCCATGGCACTGCTGGAAAGAGTTGGGGTTGCAGATCAGGCGGATAAGCAACCGGCCCAGCTCTCGGGCGTCCAACAGCAAAGAGTCGCCATAGCGAGGTCCCTAGCAATGAGCCCAAAACTCCTTTTACTCGACGAACCAACCAGCGCCCTAGACCCGGAGATGATCAACGAGGTACTTGATGTCATGGTCAAGCTAAGCGATGAGGGAATGACCATGGTTGTAGTCACTCACGAAATGGGATTTGCCAAAAAGGCTGCCGATCGAGTTCTGTTTATGGATCAAGGCGAAATAGTGGAAGAAGCCGCTCCAGAAGAGTTTTTCACCAATCCGAAATCTGATCGAGCCAAAGACTTCCTCTCAAAGATTCTGAACCACTAGGGGGCGTTTCCCCCACCCGGGGAAACGAATAAGTGACTCGTAACCTCGGGTCACACGACGCAAGGAAAGAGAGAAAATGAAGCTTTCAGCAAAGTTTTCACTATTAGCTACATTCGGTGTAGCGGCACTAGTTCTATCGGGCTGTGCGGCTAGCGCTACAGAAGAAACAAACTCGGCAGCTCCTGAAGGGACTGCAACCGAAGCTCCGATGTTCGCAGCTGGCAGCACGATGGCCCGCCTGGCAGAAGCCGGAAAGGTCACCATCGGCACCAAGTTCGACCAGCCACTATTCGGGCTAGTTGCTCCAAACGGTATCCCAGTTGGATTCGATGTTGAGATTGCAATCATGATTGCAGCTGAACTTGGTATCTCGGAAGAAAATATCAATTGGGTGGAGACCGTTTCTGCAAACCGCGAGCCATTCATTGAATCAGGCCAGGTTGACTTTGTGGTTGCAACTTACACAATCAACGACAAGCGCAAAGAAATCATCTCCTTCGCCGGTCCTTATTTTCTAGCCGGTCAGTCGATCTTGGTTTTGGCAGATAACGACACAATCAAATCTGAAGCGGACCTGGTTGGTCAGCCAGTTTGTTCTGTAACCGGGTCTACCCCTGCCCAAAAGCTTGAAAAAATCGGTGCCGTCACTTTCCTAACTGACACCTACACAAACTGCCTGGAGCCGCTGCGCACTGGAGCCGTTGTTGCAGTTTCTACCGACAACGTGATTCTTGCCGGTCTTGCTTTCCAGAACGAGGGCGAATTCAAGATTGCGGGAGACGCATTTACTGATGAGCCATACGGCATCGGTGTTCTAAAAGACGACACCGAATTCCGCATGTGGATCAATGACCTACTAGAAGCCAGCTACCAAGACGGTCGCTACCAAACAGCTTGGGACACCACCGCTGGAGTGCTGTTGCCATTCCGCGCAGCCCCAATGCCAGACCGCTACTAATCAAGAGCTTCAAGAACTAACTAGAACCAGGAAGGAGCTGGAGTGGAAGTCCTATTTGAAAATTTCGATCGTTACCTGGTCGGCTTCTGGATAACCCTCCGACTCCTTTTGGTTTCTGGTTTTTTTGCCCTCATTATTGGCACGTTGATTGCCATGATTCGAATTTCGCCACTTGGGTCGATGAGGGTGTTCGCCACCGCTTATACCGGGCTTGCTAGAAACACTCCGCTGACGCTGGTGCTTTTCTTTT
>JBDNID010000034.1:0-6184 GCA_041688475.1 Aquiluna sp. | reverse complement strand
ACACCTGGTTAAATAATTGCTGATACTGCTGCCGCCTTCTGAGACCAAGCGCCCCGGCGGTGCTGGAGTATCGATGCAATTTCAAGCTGTTATTTGGGCCGCGCTAGATCCAACGCGTGAGCGGATAATTCAGGAACTTGAAAAGGTTTCTCAGGAGCAATCACTAGCAAAGAAAATTCTAAAACTGGGTGAGCGGAGTGCGAACGACGCAAAAGCCAACCTAGAGCTTTTCACTTCACCCACCATGCCCGCACTGAATAGGTACGCCGGAGTTCTTTACGAGGCATTGGGCTACGAAACTCTTACAGAGGTCGGACTAAAAAGGGCCAAGGAGCAACTCTTTATTCAATCCGCTCTATTTGGGCTGCTTCCTGCCACTGAGCACATTCCTTTTTATAAACTTTCGGCTTCTGCCGCATTACCCGGCGTTTCTCTCAAGAGGCTTTGGCCGGCCGTCCATGACGACCTGGTTTGGCCAAGACTTTCTGGTCCGATTATGGACATGAGATCCAAGGCTTATGTTGATTTAGCTCCTATTCCAAAATCGATAGAGAGTTACCAGGTTGAGGTGCTTGACGAGCAAAGTGGCAAGGCCCTCAATCACTTCAATAAAAAGGCGAAGGGCGCCTTCACTCGGGCAGCCCTTGAGAGCGGCCTCTCAAGCATTGAAGATGTCGCTGGAGTGGCAGAAAAAGCCGGTCTCAAATCCGCATTTGAGACCGGCATTATCCGATTGATTGTTCCTGCTGGGTTTTAACCCTGAGCTGGCTCCTCCTCAATCCTAAGGTTCTCTGGACTAATTTCTTCTGGCTTGTAGAGTTCGATCACTCCCTCTTCGAGGCTAATGACCGCGTCGAACCAGCCCTTGTCGTTGTGTAGAAGGTAACCGGGGACTAGCCACGCTGAGCCGCGTTTGTCATAAATCATTAGCATCGTAGCTGTAGATCTTTCGATTACAAGTTTCTGAATCTCAGGAACGAATTGCTCTTCACCCTCTGGAGAGATGCTCATTTCGGGGTCCACCTGAATTTGACTATCCGCTTTTAGCATTGACGCGTCCGAGCTGTATTGCTCCCAAACGGAATTCGCAGGATTTCCCCACCAGCGGCCATCTGCGATGCGCTCGACCGAATCAAAGGCGGAGATTGTCTTGAAATCTCCACGCTCAATAGCTGCTACTGAGTGACCGGAAGCATAGGTCAATTCCCCAGTGCTGTCGTATCCGATGCTCCACTCAATAGCGGTGTCTTGGCCGGCGACTTTGAAGCTTGCAAATGCACCGGTGCCCCAGTCGTCTCGATAGGTTCTGATCTCGCTTTCTGCAATAGGCAATCCAGTTTCGTTGAAGATTTCTAGTGCTTTGGCAATTACTTCACCTTCTGAAGGCAATAATTCGGGGGTTGGCTTGAAGTCAACCTCCACCATTTCAGAGGCGTCTTCACGGGTTTCGCTTCTCAGCTCGGACTCGGCCCAGTTAGAGAAATACCAGCTGCCAGTTCCATTCCAAGAAAGGCTGACCTGACGATTTGGAGTCCCGATTGAGTAACTTGGATACTCCTTTGAGGACCACTCGTCTTCTTTGATTGACCCCTCAATCCCAAATATGTTGGCTATTTGTTGGAGTCGCTGGCTTGGGTTGCCAACCATTACTAGCTGATAGACGTTGCCGGATCCTTGCTCGGTACTTAGGTCAACGCTTGGAGAATACTCATTCTGCACCCAGTAGCCAGGCCAGATACCAATCTTTTCATCTGAGCCGGCCATCATCTTAGAGTCACTGGAGGAGAGCGATTCAGGACCCCCGACTGCCATCTGGATTAATGGTTGAGCGCCCAGAGTAGCCGAAATAGTCAGTGCCAAAGCGGTAACTGCAACAGCAGATGCACCTCCTAGGCCGAGTCTTGTGGTCTTGAAGCCCCAAAGGCGCTTGGCCTTTTGGGTAAGTGGAGCCTTTGCGACCACGGTCTGGTTAAGTTCGGAGGTGTTTTGGGCCGGATCCGCAGCTTGGATGCGAATCCGGAGTTCTTCGAATTTATCGTTCATATTAGTTAGATGTCCTAAGTTCGGATTGATTTTCAAGGTCCAGGAAGTTTTTCAATGACGCCTTAGCTCGAGTGAGTCTGATCGCGGCAGCGTTCTCACTGGTTTCAATAACTATCGAGATTTCCTTATTGCTGAGACCCTCGAAGGCCCATAGCGCGATGATTTCTTGCTCTTGAGGTTTGAGCTTGCCCCAGGATGCACCAAGCTCCATATCCGCTAGCGCAATGGACTCCGCACTCGGCGCCGAGGTTGGAGGTCTGAGGGAATCAAATATTCTTTTGCGATTCACCGATTTGCGTCGGCTGTTTGAAATTAAATAACGGGCACTCTTATAAAGCCAAGGAATTTCAAAGCCCTCCGGTATTGAGTCGCGTTTTTGCCAGGCTACTTCAAATAGGTCACCCGCCAAATCTTCAACTTCTGTATCTGGCACGCGACGTGCAATAAACCTGGTGATTGAACCAAGCTCGGCGCGATAAATCGCATTAAAGTGTTCGGGCGTCATTTGTCCTCCTGCACTGTAAATGTAGCGAGGCGCTAAGTATTTTCAGGCGAAACGGAAACAATTCGGAGCGTGGTCTTTTACTACACCCGAGGATTGCATCAGTGCGTACATAGTGGTCGGTCCAACAAATCCGAAACCGTGGGATTTGAGTTCCTTGCTGAGGGCCTTGGATTCGGCGCTTTCGGATCTGAATTCGAATTTCCTTTCCACGCTCTCACTAGCCGCAAGCTCGTATTTCCATACCAATTCGACGAGGTTGAGTTTTTTATTCAGAATGATGTTGGCGTTTTTTATGGCCGACTGGATTTTTGCGCGATTGCGGATGATTCCAGAGTCTTGCATTAGAAGGTCAATGTCTTGATGACTCATGGCTGCAACTTTGGCAATTTCAAAATTGTGAAATGCTTTGCGAAATCCGTCACGACGACTAAGTA
This sequence comes from Aquiluna sp., assembly GCA_041688475.1. Lineage (GTDB taxonomy): Bacteria > Actinomycetota > Actinomycetes > Actinomycetales > Microbacteriaceae > Aquiluna. The sequence continues at coordinate 3,202 of JBDNID010000034.1, read as the reverse complement.
TTGTGATCCAGCTGAGTCCAGCTTGAAAACCTTCAAGACAGATAGCTTCAAACAGTTGCTGTTGCCCGCGGTTGGGATTACCCCATTCTTCGTCGTGGTAATTCAGGTAGAGGAGATCATCAGTAACCCAGCTGCAGCGTTCAACGCCATCTGGATGAATGCGAGTATTCAATTTTTATACCTTATGTTTTCGTGCCCAAGCAGCCAGCGCTTGGTTGCCAGGCCCTGACCACCGGAGTAGCCGGTGATTTTCGATTTTGAACCCAGCACCCTGTGACAGCCAATTATTAATGGCAATGGGTTTGCTCCCACCGCGGCTCCCACCGCGCGAGCCGCCAGGGGGCTTCCAATCGCCTTAGCTATTTCGCCATAACTGAGAACCTCACCCTTTTTAAGCTTTTCAATTTCCTTCCAAACCGCCTTTTGAAATGGGGTGCCAGACAGTGAAATGGGAAGTTTAAATGAAGCCCTGTCTCCACTAAAGAATTCCGCAAGTTGTTTTTGTGCCTCGTCGAGTATTTCCGGGTCTCTTGACGAGGGACTGAAGCTGGGGCGCTTGTTGGCATCCGTCAAAATCTCTACTGTAACCAGTGACTGGTTTCTAAGGCCAATGAATATTTCGCCAATCGGAGAGTCGATAATGGTAGCCGCATCCAAAGTCATGTTCTTCATGAGCTTTAGTATGAACCTCCCATAGTTCACTTTGGCTAGCAAGTTACTGATTGTGGATAACTTCCCAAAGAAGAGTTCTCCACAATTTATCAATCGTCCTAGGGCATCGGTATGCAGATGCTGCAATCTTTTCCAATGAGTCTTCTCTTCTTAGTTCCCAGCGTCGGCTACGGGTTGTATTTATTTATCGCCCAGGGCAATCCAATTCTCTTGATTATGAGTGCTGTCATGTTCTTGGTTTATTCGCAAACCATGAAGTATCGTGACATCCCCAATGACGCCTCTGTCATCTTCTTGGAGGACCGGGTCTATCTCGGTGATCGCAGGCTCCCTCTGTTGGCTATTCTGTGGCCTGCAAAGATTCGCAATCAGATCTTTGAAGCTGCGTTTCGAAAAGATCCCAGGGAGTTGCTAGCGGATCTGAGGACTGACCATCACGGAGTCAGCCTCGCGGGGGAGGGGTTGTCTTTAGAGCCGAGCGATAAGTCTCCGCACGGAATCATCATTGGCCCAACGGGATGCGGTAAGACACAACTCATGCGTGCAGTTGTTAATAGTTTCCAGGGAGAAATTTGGGCTGTTGACTTCAAGGGAGGGTCGGGCTTCAGGGACTTCCAGAACCTGGCCAAGATTGCCACAGAGCCCGATGCTCAAAAGTTGGCTCTGGAAATCAAGGAACTTATCGATAATCGTCAACAGCGGGCGTTTTCAATGCCGCTGTTGCTAGTGGTGGACGAATTGGGCGAGGTAATGCGCCATCGTGAACTCGCCCAAGCGATTGAGCTTGTCGCTGCCAAGGGCAGGAGCCTTGGGGTGTTTTTGCTCTGCGCCAACCAGACCCTGAGTCAGGTACCAAGAACTATTTGGGTCAATTGTGCAATTCGTGTAGCAATCAGGGCGGATCCAGTTGATGCTGCCCAGCTGGGACTAAAGAGTGCGACGGAATCTGAGTTGCCAAATGATTTGAGGGCAGCAGTTGTCGACATCTCGGGATTCAAGACCCAGTTCTATTTCCAGATCGGCAGAGAGATTAGCCCTCGAGCCGACCTAGCTGACGATTCGAATGGGGAGACTCCTTCGGCTTTTCCCAAGTTGGAGTTTCATGGCGATGCCGAGCCAGAAATAGCGAGCTTCAGGATGTGAAAAAAGCCCCGAGGAATTGGTTCCTCGGGGCTTTTTTTGTTTCAGTTAGAGCTTCTTCCAGGCTTCCACTAAGACGCCGCGGAGAATCTGCTCGAGCTCATTGAACTCCTTTGGTCCAATGGTTAGCGGAGGTGCCAGTTGGATAACGGGGTCTCCACGATCATCAGCTCGGCAGTAAAGGCCCGCGTTATAAAGTGCGTTATTTAGAAAACCTCGGAGTATCTTTTCGGCCTCAGAGGAGGTCAGAGTTTCTTTGGTGGTCTTATCCTTCACAAGTTCAATTGCGAAGAAGTAGCCGTCACCACGAACGTCACCGACAATCGGAAGATCCTTGAGTTTCTCAAGAGTCTGCCTAAAGATCGGAGAGTTCACGCGCACGTTCTCCACCAATCGCTCGTTATCAAAGATATCGAGATTGGCCAGTGCTACAGCGCAGGAAACTGGGTGAGCGGCGAAGGTGTAGCCGTGAGGGAAGATCACTTTGTCTTCTGTGAAAGGAGTAAAGTACTTTTCCCTTAGAAATAGGGCACCAAGAGGTGCGGCAGCCGAAGTGATTGCCTTCGCCGTCACCATCATGTCCGGTTGAATGTCGTATTTGGTGGATGCGAACATCTCACCCGAGCGTCCAAAACCGGTGATGGTTTCATCGGCGACCAGAATCACGTCGTACTTATCGCAAATCTCACGAACTCTTTTAAAGTAAGTGGGGTGGGCGGTAAAGCAGCCTCCTGAGTTCTGAATTGGCTCGACGAAAAACGCGGCCACCGTTTCCGGTCCCTCAAATAGAATCGCTTCCTCGAGACGGTTTGCCGCCCAGATTCCAAACTCTTCCTCGTTGGCAAATCCATCTGGAGCTCGATACCAGTTGGTATTTGGAACCCTGAAGGTTGAGGGAACTAAGGGCTCAAACATTGCCTTCATGGATGAAATACCCGTGATCGAAAGAGCTCCATGGCTTGTGCCGTGATAGGCGGTCTGTCGACTGATTACCTTGGTTTTCAGAGGCTTTCCCGTGAGCTTGAAATACTGCTTTGCGAGCTTCCACGCGGTCTCATTCGCCTCTCCACCACCAGTGGTGTAAAAAATGCGAGTGAGGTCCTTTGGGGCGTATGAGAGAAGTCGCTCTGCTAACTCAATCGCTTTTGGGTGGGCGTAGGACCAAAGTGGGAAAAAGTCCAACTGCATCATCTGCTTGGCGGCAGCGTCAGCTAATTCTTGACGACCGTGCCCGGCATTTACTGCAAATAAACCTGATAGCCCGTCGAAGACTTTGCGCCCCTTGGTGTCCCAGAGGTAGTGCCCCTCGCCTCGCTCGATGATGGTCATATCGCTGTCTTGATATGGTGCGTGGCGCGTAAAGTGCAGCCAGAGGTGGTCCTTGGCGCTT
>JBDNID010000236.1:0-6614 GCA_041688475.1 Aquiluna sp. | reverse complement strand
GGCCTTCCGCAGCTAAGAGCCAACAAAACTTATCTGAGATCAAATTTCTGGGTGATTTACGAGTTGTGAAATTCGTCGACCATTCGGAATATGAGTTTGGATCGTGCTCTAGCGATAGGGCGTTGACATAAAAACAGTGCATCAGCATTACGGAAGTCAAGGGTATTTGCGTTCTTAGCAAATCAAATTGGCTCCAAAACCTGTGTGGCGTAAAAGACCACCTAGATAGATACGGAAGCGAGTCACTATGGCGGCTAACAAAATCCGCATTCGACTGAAGTCGTATGATCACGAGATCATCGACGCCTCGGCGAGCAAAATCGTCGACACGGTCACCCGCGCCGGTGCAAAGGTAGTAGGCCCAGTGCCACTGCCCACCGAGAAAAACATCATTACGGTGATCCGTTCGCCGCACAAGTACAAGGACAGCCGTGAGCACTTTGAGATGCGTACCCACAAGCGCCTCATTGACATTATCGACCCAACTCCTAAGGCAGTCGATTCGCTGATGCGCTTGGACCTCCCAGCCGATGTCAACATCGAGATCAAACTCTAAGGATTCGAAAATGAGCATAGGGATTAGAAACGTGAAGGGTTTGCTGGGCAAAAAGCTAGGCATGACTCAGGCCTGGGATGAGAACAACAAGATTGTCCCAATCACCGTTGTAGAGGCTGGCGAAAACGTCATCACTCAAATAAAGAATTCAGAAAAAGATGGCTACCTTGCAATTCAGATTGCTTACGGGGCCATTGACCCGCGCAAGGTAGATAAGCCAACTTCTGGCCATTTTGCAAAAGCCGGCTCAACACCGCGCCGCTTTCTGGCGGAGATTCGCACTTCTGACGCAGATACCTATACCGTTGGCCAGACTCTCGGCGTGGATATCTTCGAGATCGGCATGAAGCTTGATGTGGTTGGAACTTCCAAGGGTAAAGGTTTCGCGGGTGTTATGAAGCGCCACGGCTTCTCCGGTATCCACGCCAGCCACGGTGCTCACAAAAACCACCGTAAGCCTGGTTCCATCGGTGCCGGTACTACTCCATCTAAGGTCATCAAAGGTAAGAAGATGCCTGGCCGGATGGGTGGAGCTCAAGTAACCACAATGAACCTAACCCTGCACGGCGTTGACCTCGAAAGAGGCCTATTGCTAATCAAGGGTGCCGTCCCAGGCCCTAAGGGCCAGTTGGTGTTTGTTCGCAACGCCGTTAAGGAGAGCAACTAATGGCTACCGTTGACCTAATCGATGTAACGGGCAAAAAGTCAGGAACCGTAGAGCTCCCAGAGGTGCTCTTCGATGTTCAGACAAACGTCCCCCTAATTCACCAGGTTGTTGTTGCTCAGCTTGCAGCAGCTCGCCAGGGAACCCAGTCAACGCTTCGTCGTGGTGAGGTCTCTGGTTCCGGTAAGAAGCCTTTCAAGCAAAAGGGAACCGGTCGCGCTCGTCAGGGTTCGATCCGTATGCCGCAGCACCGCGGAGGTGGAGTGATCCACGGCCCAAAGCCTCGTGACTACTCGCAGCGCACCCCAAAGAAAATGATTGTTGCAGCGCTTCGAGGTGCACTGAGTGACCGCGCTCGCAATGGCCGAATCTCCGTGATAGACCAGTTCGCAATTGGAGCTTCTCCCTCAACCAAGGCGGCCCAAAGCTTCCTAGCCCAGATTGCAACCTCGAAGAACATTCTTGTGGTGTTGGATCGTCAGGATGAAGTGTCCTACTTGAGCCTGCGAAACCTTCCAATGGTGCACGTTTTGCCAGTTGACCAGCTCAACGCGTATGACGTTTTGCACTCGGATGACATCGTTTTTACTGCAGCAGCACTTAGCTCTTTTGTTGAGGCAAACACCAGAAATGAGGAGGTCAGCGCATGAGTTCAATTCAAAAAGACCCACGCGACGTAATCATCAAGCCAATCATCTCGGAGAAGAGTTACTCCTTGATTGATCAGGGTAAGTACACCTTCGAGGTGGACCCAAGATCGAACAAGACGGAGATCAAACAGGCTATCGAGCAGATTTTCACCGTCAAGGTGGACACCATCAACACTCTGAACCGTCAGGGCAAGACCCGCAAGACCAAGTTCGGCATGGGTAAGCGCAAGGACACCAAGCGTGCGATTGTTTCTCTCAAGTCCGGCTCCATCGACATCTTTACCTACATCGGCTAAGGGGATAACTAACTAATGGGTATTCGTAAGTACAAGCCAACTACTCCGGGGCGCCGTGGGTCATCTGTTGCAGATTTTGCAGAGATCACTCGCTCCACTCCAGAGAAGTCACTCTTGAGGCCGCTGCCAAAAACTGGCGGTCGTAACTCAACTGGTCGCATAACCACCCGACACATCGGCGGTGGCCACAAGCGCCAATATCGCGTGATTGATTTTCGCCGTCACGATAAGGACGGCATACCGGCCAAGGTCGCTCACATTGAGTATGACCCGAACCGCACCGCAAGAATTGCGCTGATCCACTACATCGACGGCGCCAAGCGCTACATCATTGCCCCAAACAAGCTAAAACAAGGCGATGTCATCGAGCAGGGACCACAGGCTGATATAAAGCCGGGTAATAACTTGCCACTAAGGAACATCCCAGTCGGTACCGTTATCCACGCCATCGAGCTAAAGCCAGGCGGCGGTGCCAAGATGGCCCGTTCGGCTGGAGCCTCGGTTCGACTAGTTGCTAAGGACGGTCCAAACGCTCAGCTGCGTTTGCCATCTGGTGAAATCCGCAACGTTGACGCTAATTGCCGTGCAACCATCGGCGAGGTCGGTAACGCCGAGCAGTCCAATATCAACTGGGGTAAGGCTGGCCGCATGCGCTGGAAGGGCGTTCGCCCAACCGTTCGTGGTGTAGCTATGAACCCGGTAGACCACCCACACGGTGGTGGTGAGGGTAAGACCTCTGGTGGTCGTCACCCGGTAACCCCTTGGGGTCAGAAAGAAGGACGCACGCGCAAGCCGAACCTTCCATCTGATAAGCAAATCGTTCGTCGTCGCTACGCCGGCAAGAAGTAGGAGATCCGTAGATGCCAAGAAGTTTGAAGAAGGGTCCTTTCGTCGACGAGCACCTAATGAAAAAGGTGCGAGTTCAGAACGAGGTGAACACCAAGAATGTGATCAAGACCTGGTCACGCCGCTCAATGATCGTCCCAGCCATGCTTGGTCACACAATTGCGGTTCACGATGGTCGCAAGCACATCCCAGTTTTCGTCACCGAGAACATGGTTGGTCACAAGCTTGGGGAATTTGCTCCAACTAGAACCTTCCGTGGTCACGTGAAGGACGACAAGAAGGGTCGCCGCGGCTAAGCCGGGGCGTCTAGAGAGTAAAGGATAAAACGATGGAAGCTACCGCCAAAGTGCGTAACATCCGCGTGACCCCAATGAAGGCTCGCCGCGTCGTTAATTTGATTCGCGGAAAGCAGGCCACTGAGGCCCTAGGGATTTTGAAGTTCGCTCCGCAAGCTGCATCCGAGCCGATTTATAAGCTCGTTGCCGCGGCGGTAGCAAATGCCAAGGTCAAAGGGGAAAAAGTTGGTGCCATTGTGGATCAGGACGACCTAATTATTTCGCAGGCTTTTGTGGACGATGGCGTGACGCTTAAGCGTTTCCGCCCGCGTGCTCAGGGTCGTGCATTTCGAATCAATAAGCGCACCAGTCACATCACAGTGGTTGTTGCTACTCCGGACGAGCTAATCAAAAAGGCAGGTAAGTAATGGGCCAGAAAGTAAATCCCTACGGCTTCCGCCTAGGCATCACCACTGAGCACCGCTCACGCTGGTTCGCCGACTCAACCAAAAAGGGTCAGCGCTATGCAGACTACGTAGTCGAGGACGTCAACATTCGAGCTTATTTGCAGGAGAAGCTAGACCGTGCGGGAATCTCTCGCATCGAACTGGAAAGAACTCGCGACCGAGTTCGCGTGGACATCTTCGCAGCTCGCCCAGGATTGGTCATTGGCCGTCGTGGAGCAGAGGCCGAGGGTCTTCGTACCGATCTGGAGAAGCTCACCGGCAAGCAGGTCTTGTTGAATATTCTTGAGGTTAAGAATCCGGAGCAGGACGCTCAGCTAGTTGCCCAGGGTGTTGCAGAGCAGCTTGCTGCTCGCGTGGCTTTCCGTCGCGCAATGCGCAAGGGTATTCAGGGAGCACTTCGCTCTGGTGCAAAGGGTATTCGTATCCAGTGTTCCGGTCGTCTAGGTGGCGCTGAAATGTCGCGTAGCGAGTTCTACCGTGAGGGCCGTGTGCCACTTCACACTCTTCGCTCAAACATCGATTACGGCTTCTACGAGGCCAAGACCACTTTCGGTCGCATTGGTGTGAAGGTTTGGATCTATAAGGGCGACATGACCCAGAAGGAGCTTGCGATTTTGCAGGCAAACCAGCGCGGTCCCCGCCCGGCTGCTGCCGGTGGTCGTCGTGGCCCCCGCAACGATGCTGCCCCCGCCGCAGCAGGAAGTGAAGCCAAATAATGTTGATTCCTAGAAAAGTTAGGCACCGCAAGCAGCACAGCCCGAAGCGTTCGGGTCACGCTACTGGTGGCACTGTGGTGTCATTTGGCGAGTGGGGTATTCAGGCACTAACTCCTGCGTATCTAACCAACCGCCAGATTGAGTCCGCGCGTATCGCCATGACTCGCCACATCAAGCGTGGCGGTAAGGTCTGGATCAACGTTTTTCCTGACCGCCCGCTAACCAAGAAGCCAGCCGAAACCCGCATGGGTTCAGGTAAGGGTTCTCCTGAGTGGTGGGTAGTAAATGTGAAGCCTGGCCGCGTGCTTTTTGAGCTAGCCGGCGTTTCCGACATTGTTGCCAAAGAGGCACTGACTCGTGCGATCCACAAGCTTCCGCTGAAGGCTCGCATCATCAAGCGCGAAGAGGGTGACGCATAATGATTGGTTCCAAGAACCTGACTCCACAGGACCTCGACAAGATCGAAGACTCCCTGCTAATCGAAGAGTTGCGCAAGGCAAAGGAAGAGTTGTTTAACCTTCGTTTCCAGTCTGCAACCGGACAGCTTGACAACCACGGCCGAGTAAGGGCAGTGAAGCGCGACATCTCGCGCATCCACACCGTTATTCGTGAACGCGAGCTAGGCATTCGTGCTGTGCCAGTTCCTGCAGTAGTTGCAGCGCCCAAGACCACTAAAAAGGCAGCTGCTAAGCCAGATGCTAAGCCCGCTGAGGAGGCATAAAAATGGCCGAAGAGACTAAGAAGCCCGCAGCTAAAGCTGCCGCTCCAAAGGTTGCAAAGCCGAAGGTTGCAAAAGTAGCCAAAGAAGTTGTCGCATTAGATCGTGGTGACCGCAAGACCCGCCGTGGTTATGTGGTTAGCGACAAGATGGACAAGACGATTGTTGTTTTGGTTGAGGACCGCAAGAAGCACCCGCTTTACGGCAAGGTGATTCCGATTTCCAAAAAAATCAAGGCTCATGATGAGAACAACACCGCAGGTATTGGAGATCTCGTCGAAATCGATGAGACTCGCCCACTATCTGCCACTAAGAACTGGCGCCTGGTCGAGATTCTCGAGCGAGCCAAGTAACAAACCCAAGGTAACAAACCCCTAGGAATAGCGGTCGGTAATCGTTATTCAATAACAAGGAGATAAAGTGCTACAACAAGAATCCAGGATGAAGGTTGCCGACAACACCGGCGCCAAGGAACTACTGACTATTCGCGTTTTAGGTGGCTCAATGCGCCGCTACGCAGGTCTAGGTGACACCATCGTTGCTACCGTAAAAGACGCAATCCCGGGCGGAAACGTCAAAAAGGGTGAGGTCGTCAAGGCAGTAATCGTCCGTACCAAAAAAGAGACCCGTCGTCCAGATGGCTCATATATTAAATTCGACGAGAATGCAGCCGTCATCATCAAAAACGATGGCGAGCCACGCGGGACTCGTATCTTTGGCCCAATAGGCCGTGAGCTTCGCGACAAGAAGTTCATGAAGATCATTTCGCTTGCCCCGGAGGTGCTGTAAATTATGGCGAACATTAAAAAGGGCGACCTAGTTCAGATCATGACCGGTGCCACCGAAGCACGCGGTGGCTACCGAGGCAAGCAGGGCACGGTATTAGCCGTTATCAAGGAGACCGATAAGGTCATCGTTGAGGGAGTAAACCTTGTCAAGAAGCACCAAAAGATTGGGCAGACCGATCGTGGTTCGAAGACCGGCGGCATCATCACTATCGAGGCTCCAATCCACATCTCAAACGTGGCATTGATTGACCCATCGACCAAGAAGCCAACCAAGGTCGGCTACTTGCTGGAAAAAGACGCCACCACAGGCAAAATCAAAAAGACTCGCGTCGCACGCAAGACTGGGAAGGCAATCTAATGGCTACCTCAACTCAGAAGGCTGCAGAGTCAGCGAAAATTGCGCCGCGTCTCAAGACTCGCTACCGCAGCGAAATTGTGGCTCACCTAACCGAAGAATTCAAGTTCAAAAACCCAATGCAAGTTCCTGGTTTGACCAAGATTGTTGTCAACATGGGTGTTGGACAGGCTGCCAAAGAGGGCAAGTTGATCGAAGGAGCAATCCGCGATCTAATCGCAATCACAGGCCAGAAGCCTCAGGTTAACCTGGCTCGTAAGTCAATCGCGCAGTTCAAGCTTCG
>JBDNID010000033.1:0-2190 GCA_041688475.1 Aquiluna sp. | reverse complement strand
TTTGTGGGAGATCGTCTCGACACCGACATCCGGGGGGCTAATAACTTCGGAATTGACTCGGCTTGCGTGATGACAGGGATCGCGACGCGCAAGGAGCTCTTGGGAGCAAAGGCTGAGGACCGACCGAAGTTTATTCTTGCGGACCTGGGCGAGCTGTTGCTTGATTATCCCAAGTCGAAAAAGACCAAGCACGGTATCCGAGTAAATAGAACAGAGGTGGAGCTTTTGGCTGGCAAGGTTTTGGTTTCTCGGGGCGACCCAACATCATTAGACGCTTTACGCGCGGCAAGCGAGCTAATCTGGAACTGCGGCACACCGATTTATGCACTTGATGTCGAGCCGGCTCTTTTTAGTTAGGAAACTGCCATGGACAGCGAACAGATTGTGAACCAAATTAAGGTAATTGAAGGCTTGGAGCCACAGGCCCAGATTGAGGCGCTTGGTGAGGTCATCTCGCGCATCGAAGAATTGCTTAACTAATTGGCTGAGCGATTGGACATTGAGCTTGTTGTGAGATCCCTTGCTCGCTCGAGGTCTCAGGCCGCACAGCTAATCTCGCAGAACAGGGTTGAAGTCAACGGGAAGTTGGCAACAAAGTCTTCTGCAAAAATCGAGGAGGCTGACCTTGTCTCGTTGACGGAGGGTGCTGACTATGTTTCTAGAGCGGGACAGAAGCTAGCCGAGGCTCTGATCGAGTTTGAAGTGACTCCGTCCGGCTGGTGCCTTGACGCTGGTTCATCCACCGGTGGTTTTACCCAGGTGCTTTTGCAGCGGGGGGCAACCGGAGTGGTTGCGGTGGATGTTGGTCATGATCAGTTGGTTCCTGAATTACTAAATGACGAGCGGGTTATTTCTCTTGAGGGATGCAATCTTCGTGACCTAACCCCCGAGTCCTTAAAAGAGCTTGTTGGCAGGGGTCTTGATTTTTCATTAGTGGTTGCGGATCTAAGTTTCATTTCTCTCACACTCGTGCTTCGCCAGTTATCAGAATTAGCACCAAAAGCGCCGATGGTGCTTTTGGTGAAGCCACAATTTGAGGTCGGAAAGCACTCGCTTAGCGCCAATGGAATAGTCACTGACTGGAGAGAGAAGGCCAGGGCAATGTCCCAAGTCGCAGATAACGCCGTGCAGTTGGGGTATGAAATCTCCGGATTAACCGCTTCTAGTCTAAAAGGGACCCATGGAAACGTTGAGTTCTTGTTGTGGATAACGCCGAATAAAGAAAATAATCGGCAACAATGGTCTAAAGAAATTGAGAGGTTGGCCAAGGGCAAATGAGCCGCAACATCCTTTTAGTCACCAACGCTCAATCGCAGTCGCAGGCGAGCTTGGTTTCTGACGTCTGTCAGCTGCTTGCCGCCAACGGGCTGAGCTGCCTTTTTGAGCCTGGCGAGCTCGCCAGGCTCGAGTCGCAGGGGGCCGAGATTGAGTCTCAAGTTGAATACGGTTCTCAGAAACTCGAGGCCGTCGTGGTCCTGGGGGGTGACGGCAGCATCCTTAGAGCCGCCGAACTAACTTTTGGGAAAAATGTTCCCATCCTTGGAATCAATACCGGGCACGTCGGCTTCATGGCAGAGGCCGAACTTAGTGGCCTCGACGCGGCAATCATCGCTCTTTCCCAAAAAGATTACGAGGTGCGAAACCGCGTCGCGCTCGAGGTTTCGGTTATGGTCTCGGGCGTTGAGGTCTTTAAATCTTGGGCGCTAAATGAGGTAACAGTCGAAAAGAGTGCTCGAGAGCGAGTCCTTGAGGTAGTGATGGAGGTGGACGGTCGTCCACTTGCGGCATTTGGCTGTGATGGAGTCTTGGTCTCTACTCCTACCGGCTCCACGGCTTACGCTTTTAGTGCGGGGGGACCGGTTGTCTGGCCGAACGTAGACGCGCTTCTGCTTGTGCCGCTGAGCGCGCACGCCCTATTTGCAAGGCCGCTTGTCTTAGGCACAAATACGGAAATTGCCATCGAGGTTCTTGCTCGAAGTGTCAGTGCCGGGGTGATGTGGTGCGATGGCAGGCGCAGATTTGATTTGAGCCCAGGATCTCGAGTTGAGGTCTACAAAGCCGACACCTCAATTCCAATGATTGTGCTAAGCGACGCTCCCTTCACGGATCGCTTGGTCAGAAAATTCGCCCTGCCAGTTCTTGGCTGGAGAGGCCCGGAGTCTTCGAATTGATTGACTCCATTTCTATACG
>JBDNID010000235.1:0-7462 GCA_041688475.1 Aquiluna sp. | reverse complement strand
CATTCGCTGCTTGATCATGAATGGATCAAAGGGTAGGTCACCCTTGGAGTGAGTGCGGTCATGAATCAAGTCCCATAACACAAAGGTCTCCTGCGCTAACTGCTGGTCACTAACCAACCGCTCAGCATCGGCTGGAAGTGGCAGGTGTAAAAGCTCTTGAGCACTAGAAACAACCTTGCGGAACCGAGCCGCTTCTCGATCGCAGAAGATACCGCCCCAGTGATAGGTAGCCACCTCTCTAACCGAGACGGTCTCTGGGAAAAACACAGCCGAGTTGGTGTCATAGCCGTTTGTGAAACCAACGAACTCAATTGGGACAAAGGCCGGGTTAGCGTATTTGATTTCTTGTTTTGCCAACCAATCCGGCCAGAAGGTGTTGATTACCACGGCCTCAAGATTGCGATTTGGGTTTCCGTTTTGGGTATACATCGAAAACACGGCCAGGTGCTGAATGCCATTCACTCGAGCTTGATCGGGGCGGAACAGCGCTAAAGAGTCATAAAAGTCCGGCACCCCAAAACCGCTCGCGCTCCAATTTTTCAAATCGGCCTCGCAGGCCGCTAAGTACTCAGCTTGGTTGCTAAACCTTGGGTTCAGCCCGTCAATGGCAATAAGCACATCTTCGAGTAATGCTTGGGCTTTGATGTGTAATGAAGCATCCAGAATCGCACCCTTGGCATCTTGCATTGGGCGAAGCCCCTCAACTGCCACAACTAAGCGCTGCCAACTCAAATCGGTAGCACTCCAATTAGGGTCTTTTTTCGAGTTCGCCAAAAGAGCAACTCGTGAGTTGGAGAGCCAGCCTGCGATATTCAACCAAAGCTGCAGGTTGTGTAAATCATTAATCGAGTCGTCACCGAACAAATCGGAGTCTGCCATAACGACGACTCTTCCGTCTCGGTGCCTCACCGCGACCCCGAGGGCGGCACCTGCAGGTAGTGCTGTGGCGCTGGAGCGCAAGAACACCTCGGCATCCACCGAATCAGAGACCGAAATGGTTCCAGCGCGATAAAGGCAGACCTGCTTGGTTTTATAACCAAAGTCCCCGTGCACGAGCTTGGGTATTTCGGCGATCGGCCAGCTCGCCACTTCTCTAAAATTATGGGTCGAATCCTGCACGGTTAAATTACTCAACTCCAGGCCAAAATGCGATATGAGTTCATTGAAATTATTGCCATATTTGCGCTGCTCGGTCTCCCCCAGAACCAGCAACCCACCTCCGGCTGCAACGAAATCTTTGATGTTATCGATTTCAGATTTCAACAGCATGGGCTCTCCGTAGCCAACCGTGTTCTCCCAATCATCTAAAGATGCGTGAGGCAAAACCAAGATGTCAACATCTTTGAGAAGTTCAGGAGTGATAGTTGATTTTTCGTTAACACTGACCCTAAAGCCAGCCTCGGTTGCCGAAGCAGCAAGGGTTGAATAGCCAGCATCTTTAGGGTTCGCAGGATTCATCTTTGCCGCCAATAAGGGGTCGGCACTCCAAGCCTGTCGGTGCGACTGGTCAATGAGAATGTGAGAGTTGAGATGCAAGATTGCCCCCGTAATTTGATAAACCTAAGACTTTATAAGGTTAGCCGATTAAGGCCTAAAAAGCCCTGGGGGTAATACGAATCTAGGCTACGGGCTGCCAAATGAGAGGTTTCGCAAAGACAAAACCACCTCGAGTTCGACTCGAGGTGGTTTTGAGATTAACAGATTTAGCTGGCTATTGCTGGGATAACTGCCCCGGCGAATACCTGCCAAGCCAACACTGTCTTAGCAACCAAGCTAAGGGTGATGTAGGTTGTCTCACCAAATAGGTAGTTCTTCCATGGACCAATTTGCTTGTACTGGAACGCCTGGTTGAAACCGAAGGTATTGAAGAACAAGAAGAGGGCAACAACGATCCCATAGACAAAGCCTGGAATCTCAGATGCATTTGTCGCACCCGGCTGCCAGATGTAAAGGATAAGAATCAACCAAGGAACAATTCCGGTCATCGAACCCAGAATAAAAGGCAGGCCCTTGCCATTTCCCGGAGTTTCGTACTTCTCCTGAAGAGCACCAAACATAATCATCGATGCGTTCACCGCAAAGATTGCGATTAGCGCTGCCACGCCGTTAATCCCATTTAGCAGCGCAATCAAAAAGATCATCACTGATGAACTCAGTGAATACTCAACCCAGCGGAAGTAGTTACGATTTTTCTTTAGTCCAGCTTTATAGCGGCCATAGAACATTGGCGAAGAAATAATGAAGTGGAACAGCGCCGATAGCGCCAAGAATCCGATTGCTCCGGCGCCAATGTTGATCTCAAACAGTGTTACTAAATCCGTTGGAGCGGGAACTCCCGGGGGACCTGTTGGGTACTCGATGGTCACCGGGAAGAGGATTTGATTATCCAAAAGTGTTAATACATAAGTCAAGCCGGCGGCTTGGGCCAAGTGTAAAAATCCTGCGACAACGTTGTATTTGCGCAGCCCCTTGATATACACATCTGGCGACTTGGCTGTTTTAGCCATATAGAACTCCCCCGTTCATTGTTTTTTTAGTCTAGGACTCATAATCCCTCATTACAAAATGCCACTGCAAGCTTTAGCAAAGTGCCCTAGGTCTTTTCGGTCAAAACTAGATCTTCGCATGGCTTCGCTCGAGCTTGGAGCCCTCGACATCAACATCTGGCAAAACCTTATCCAGCCACTTCGGTAACCACCAAGCTGACCTTCCAACCACGCTCATTAGGGCGGGCACCAAAAGCAGTCGCACTAAGAATGCATCTATTAGAACACCGATAGCAAGACCAAAGCCCATGGGCTTAATCATTGTGATGTGCGAGAAAGCGAAACCACCAAAGACCGAGATCATGATGATTGCCGCGGCAATCACGACAGGTCGACCAAGGTGAATCCCGGAGTCGATAGCATCCTTCGGGCTCTTACCGTGAACATAAGCTTCCCGCATACCCGAGACCAAGAACAGCTGGTAATCCATCGCCAAACCAAACAAGATTCCAATCAAGATAGTCGGCAGGAAGCTCAAAATCGGCCCGGGTTGAGCAACTCCCAAGAAGTCCCCGAGCCAACCCCATTGATAAACCGCGACGACTGCACCGAGGGTTGCAATCACCGTCAGCAAAAAACCGCCGGTCGCAATCAGTGGAACAACAAAGGACCTAAAGACCAAAATTAAAAGTAGGAAAGAAAGCGCGATGACTGTCCCAAGATAAATCGGAAGCACATCCGCAAGCTTTTGGGAGATGTCGATATTCACCGCTGCGATACCGGTCACCTCAATATTCGCATTGAGCTCCGAGGAAAACTCAGATTCCAAGGCTCGAACATCAAACACCAGCTGCTCAGTTTCTTCGCTGGTCGGGCCAAACTTGGGCACCACCACAAACATCAGGTCCAGACCAGACTCAGAGACACCACCGGGCAACACTGCAGTCGCGCCCTCCAGCGACACCAGTCGCTCGCTCACCTCGGCTTGCAGGTTTAGAAGGTCAATTTCATTTAGCTCTTCTGGCACATCAACAATGGCAACCAAGCTGCCGTTGGTGCCGGGGCCAAAGTTATCCGAGATCAAGGTATAAGACTTATAGGCGGTCGAGTAGCTCGCCTCAGAGCCGCCATCTGGTAAAGCCAACCTGAGGCTGAGCGCTGGAATCGCAACGATACCCAAGGTGGTAACAACTCCCAAAATGACTATCCAGGGACGACGATTGGCGAAGGTTCTTTTCTTTAGGGCACTGGCTTCTTCCAATAAATGGATTTCCGCCGGGTCAGCTAAACTCGCCAGCTTTTCACGCTCAGCGCGTTCCGCCTTGGTGAGAATTCTCTCCTTAGCCAACCCAAGAAGCGCCGGAATTATGGTCAGTGCAACTAGCACTGCAATCACAATTGCCAACGCACCCGCGGTTCCCATCAACCCCAAGAAGCCGACCCCGGTCAGGTTCAGAGCCAGTAGAGCGATGATTACTGTGATTCCAGCAAATACCACCGCGTTACCGCTGGTGCCGTTTGCAAGGCCAATGGATTCGTGCACCTCCATGCCGGTCTTTAGCTGACGTCGGTGCCGGTTCAGAATAAACAGTGAGTAGTCAATCCCAACCGCTAGGCCCAGCATGATTCCCAGAATCGGGGTAACGCTGGTCATGTCAATCACCGCGGAAAGCGCGAAGGTAAGACCGGCGGAGATAGCAACACCGGTGAGCGCTGCAATGACTGGAAGTCCAGCCCCAATGAAGGTTCGCAGCATGATTGTTAGAACCAAAGCCGCCACTGCTAGCCCGATTATCTCGCCAATGCCCAAAAGCCCGTCAAGGGTGAAGACCAAGGATTGCGTGAACTCAACTTGCACCCCCTGAGGGGTTTCCTGCTTTATGAGATCTACTACTGCGCCGACAATTGGCTGCTCTAATTCTGAGAGTGGAATATCAAAGTAGATGGTCGCTATCGCTGTTTTACCCTGAACGGATACCGTTCTAAATTCATTGGCGCTTTCCAGCAATCGCTCGCCAGCCAAAAGCTGAGACTCGTTATCAGCTAGCTCTAATTTCCCAGAATCTAATTGCGCTTGACCAGAGGAGAGCTCCTCCTGCTGAGCTGCAACCTGATCCAGTCCAGCCTGAATCTGCGCCAACCCGCCCTGAACTGCTTCTTGACCCGGCGCATTAGCTGCCGCCATGTCGGCCAGGGTCTGTTCTAAAGCCGCCTTTTGTTCCTCTAAATCAGTTCTTGCCGCATCAAGTGCTTGCTGACCGGCGTCAAGCTCGTCCTGCGAAGAAGCAAGTTGAACCTTGCCGTCTGCTATGGCCAGCTTGCCGTTTTCAAGTTCGACCCGCTGGGAATCAAGCTGGGCTTGGGTCACAAAGGGATCAGCTGTTTCGTCCACCCCTTCAAGCAAGGTCACCGACTCCAAAAGTTCGGCAATCCCAGCCTTATCGGCATCGCTGAATGCGGATTCGTCTGCTTTATGAAAGACAACCTGCCCAGCACCACGACTCGCTGATGGGA
The DNA here is from genome assembly GCA_041688475.1 of Aquiluna sp. Taxonomy (GTDB): domain Bacteria; phylum Actinomycetota; class Actinomycetes; order Actinomycetales; family Microbacteriaceae; genus Aquiluna. Next base: position 2,462 of record JBDNID010000235.1, on the reverse strand, counting down.
AATTTTCTTGAAGCTCTGTCGCAAGATCCTGAGACGGAATCCCATCGATGGTCATCGCTGTTGAAAGCTGCCCACCAGAAAAAACCGCTGCCGCACCGACACCCGAAAGCACTATTAGCCACACCCCGAGCACGGCCAAGGCGTTTTTTGCAGAGAATTTTCCTAGGCGATAAAGCAGTTCAGCCATGATGTCCTTGTTCTTTTCGTTCGCACTGGGCGTCTAATTTCAAATCTCTTAATTTTAGGCTCCCAGCCTGAATAGGAACTGACAATAGAACCCCTTACAAACCCACCCCCAAACATTAGTACCTATTTCTCGAACCAACTCGAAGCTTTTTGCCGGAAGCAATCTGCTCCTCAACGGCTATCAGAACCGCTGCGCTGACTGGTCAATCACCCCGCCCAAATTGACCTAATCACAACGGGCGATTAGCCAAGCAGCTTTTTGATGCGCTGCAGCGAGACCGGCTCGTTGGTGCCGAGGCCCTGCGCAAATAGGCTCACCCTGAATTCTTCAAGCAACCACCTGGCCTGCCCGACTGTCCCTAAGCCCGGTTCAACAAAGCTCCCACCAGCCAATTCAAAAGCTGCGATTGCTTGCGACAGTTCGTATTGAGCAACGTTATCGCGCTGCGGATTTTGTCTGAGTTTTTGAACTCGCAACTCGATTGCCCTTAGGTATATCTCGATTCGAGGCAGCTTCTCAAGCCCGATATTGCTCACAAATCTTGGCCCCAGTAACTCAGAAATGTGCTGCTTCTCGCTTGCAAGCACCTGCAGAAAATCAAAATCTTTAGTCTCGGCAATAACCTTATTAGCGTCCCTTAGTGCTTTTGCGATTCTGGCAACGATTTTGGCTATTTCGAATGCCAACTCAATTGACTTGGCCTCCACCGAATCGCGAATGCCCCCAAAATCAGCCCTTTTGAAAATCAAACCCGCTTGATTTATCTTCGAGAGCTCCAAATCGGCAGAGGCTCTAATCACATCCTGCACAAAGCCACTTAGGCTCTGATATGGCATGGCGGCAATGGCCAACTTTTCCTGTGGGCTCAGGTGACTTTCAATGTATTTATGGGGTGAGGGTATTGCCAGAACCACAAGCTGCACCACCGCAGCTCGGTGGTGCTTCAGTTGCTCTGAGTGGGTAGAAAAGACTCGAATTGCGACGGCATCTTTATTTTCCAGCACGAGAGTGGGGAATCCTCGAATTAAATTACCGCCGTGGCTCACCTCGACGCTTTCAGGTAAAGAATCAAAATCCCAGCTTAGAATTCCTGATCTTTCGATTGGACTAGTGACGCTCTGGGTGGCAAGGGCGACCGCCGCCCGGTTGTTGGTTGCCAAGCTGCTTTGTAGCTCGGCGAGGTCTGAGCTGAGCCCAAGTTCCTTGTTATTTTCATCTAGAACCGCATACTTCACGCGCAGGCCCTGATCTATCGATGCCGGGACGAAATCCTCAGCTTTCATTGCGACTCCGCTTAGCTTCTGCAGGGTTTTAGCGAGCGCCGAGGTTATCTCACCAACTGGGTTATCGGGCAGTTGAGTCAGGGCCTTCTGAGCCCAATCTCTGGCTGGCACAACGTTTTTTCTGATGCTCTTTGGAAGCGATCTAATCAGCTCCGTTATGAGTTCGAGACGCATTCCCGGCACTAGCCACTCAAAGGCACTGCTTTCCAAACTCGCCAAGATTGGTAGTGGCACCAAGATGCTGAGCCCATCGTCCTTAGCCCCCGGCTCGAATTTATACCGAAGCGAAAACTGCTGGCCATTAACCAAGATGGTCTTTGGCAGATCCTGCTCGCTAGGCTCCAGAATCTCTTGTTCCAAGATGTTCGACTTAGTCATGGTCATCAGCTCTGGGGTCTCCACCCTCGCCCTTTTCCACCAGCCTTCAAAAGAGCGAGTTGAAAAGACATCTAGCGGAATGCGGTTGTTATAAAAGCGAAAAACATCTTCCTCGCCGGGGGCAAGCTGCGGGGCCCGAGCGCGCTCCGCAATACCCTCGAGCTCTAAAAGCAAGTCCTTATTCTTTTTATCAAACGGTTGAATCGAATCCCATTCGCCCATCACTAATGCGTGCCGAATGAATAGCTCTCGGCAAAACATTGGGTCAAGCTTTGAATATTGCACCTTGCGCTTGGCTACCAAAGTGAGTCCGTAGAGGATTACTCGCTCATACCCAATCACGGCACCAAGTTTTTTTTCCCAGTGCGGCTCGGATACATTGCGCTTACACAGATCTCCAGCTAATTCTTCGGCCCAGGCCGGATCGATTGCCGCGTTCATGCGGGCAAACAGCCTGCTGGTCTCAACCAACTCCGCGCTCATTAGGGCCTCGGGGGGCTTTTTGGCTAGGGCGGAGCCTGGGAAAATGACAAATTTCTTGCTTCCAGAACCTAAGTACTCGCTTTGCACGCGCTTTGGCTTTTGCAGTTTGCCGTTTTTGAAAACCTTTTTTT
>JBDNID010000234.1:0-6475 GCA_041688475.1 Aquiluna sp. | reverse complement strand
GTTGACTTTGCTGCTGAAGAGGCGCAAACAACCGACGAGCTCGCAGCTCGCAGGGCCCGCAAGATTTCCTAGCGCCTAAAGAAACTTCTTTTTCGGGCGGCTTTTCTGGAGAGCGGCGCAACCGGAATTTCCCCAGTCATTAGCTCTGCCATTGGACTTGATTGACCCCGAGTTGCGAGGCCGACTATTCCTACTCGTTCCCGCTTTGCATTACCTTGGGTCATGTGCGCTAGGGCCCCCGCCAGCAGCCAGTCAAAAGACTGAGCTACTTCAAGTGCTCCTTCGGCTGGCCAAGAGTGAATTGGCCTTGCGGCCCCGGTGGATTGCTGAATGGCGGCGCGCTCCTCGAAAAATGGCATCAGTAATTGCTCTGAAAACATCTCTCGAAGCTCTTTGATGCGGTATTCGTGTTCGTTGGATTGCGGGCGATAGCGGTTCACCACCACTCCTAGAAGTTGAAGTCTTGGGGTCAGTTTGGCGCTGATTTCGTTTATCGCTTTGCGAGCTCTATCCGCGGCGATTACCGAGTACAGCGAGGGTTCGGTAACAATCAGAACGCGATCCGATGCCACCCAGGCCGTCCTTGTTAGAGCGTTTATTGACGGCGGAGTGTCGATTATTACCAGGTCGTAATCATCTTCGATGAGGGTCAGAACCTCTTCTAATTTCCAGACATCTGCGATTGTGGGGGCCGGGTTATCGAGCAGCAACGAGCGGGGGCTACCCACCATCACATCAATCTTGCTGCCCTTATGCCAGGGGGAGGCGACAATCGCCTTTTTGATGTTTTGAATCTTTGGGGACTGCAAGACTTCTGCTACCGAGAGCCCCGATTGACTTACTGCTCCCAGGCCACTTGTGGCATCGCTTTGAGGGTCCAGATCGATCAAAAGCGTATTTATTCCTTTATTGAGTGCAGCGGAAGCCAGGCCTAGGGCAACGGTGGTTTTACCCACTCCGCCTTTTAGCGAGCTTACGCTTAGAACATGCACTGCAATAGGCTACCTTTTTATTAGTTAGTTGGCGCTTAGCAAGCCGGAGTTTCAGTGAGGTCCCATGTTTAAAAAGATTTTGGTAGCCAACCGGGGAGAAATTGCAGTTCGCGCATTCCGCGCTGCCTATGAAACTGGAGCAAAGACGGTCGCGGTTTATCCTTTTGAGGATCGAAACTCGGTGCACCGCCTCAAGGCCGATGAGGCCTATGAAATTCAGGCTGACGGATCACCGGTCAAGGCCTATCTAAGCGTTTCGGAGATGATTCGAGTAGCCAAAGAATCTGGAGCAGACGCCATCTATCCGGGTTACGGATTCCTATCGGAAAACCCAGATCTGGCAAGGGCCGCTCGAGAAAATGGGATCGCTTTTGTGGGGCCCGCGGCTGAGATATTGGAACTAGCCGGAGATAAAGTCAACGCCAAGGCGGCTGCTATCCGTGCCGGAGTCCCGGTTTTGGCATCGACTGAGTCCTCGGACGATAAAGCGGTGCTGATTCCTCAAGCCCAAACAATAGGGTTCCCACTTTTTGTCAAAGCGGTTGCGGGTGGCGGCGGTCGTGGCATGCGAAAAGTTGATGAGGAGTCCCAGCTTTCAGATTTGCTAGATGAGGCGATGAGTGAGGCTGGAAGTGCTTTTGGCGACTCAAGGGTCTTTTTAGAGCAGGCGGTTATTCGACCAAGGCACATTGAAGTTCAGATTTTGGCAGATAATCACGGCAACATCATCCACCTGCACGAACGGGACTGTTCGATCCAGCGCAGAAATCAAAAAGTGATCGAAATTGCTCCGGCTCCGCTGTTAGATGATGCGCTTCGCCAAATGCTTTTTGTCGATGCCGTGGCTTTTGCTAAAGAGATTGGCTATCAGAACGCCGGTACCGTCGAGTTTTTGATTGACACAGTTGGACCTAACGCTGGAAAGCACGTGTTTATCGAGATGAACCCGAGGATTCAGGTTGAGCACACCGTCACTGAAGAGGTGACCGACGTCGATTTAGTGCAGTCCCAGCTGCGCATTGCAGCCGGAGAGTCTCTGAGCGATCTAGGGCTTAGTCAAGACAACATAAAGCCGCATGGTTTTGCCATGCAGTGTCGAATAACCACGGAGGACCCGGCAGCAGGTTTTAGGCCTGATACCGGGAAAATAACCACCTACCGATCTCCAGGTGGCGCGGGGATTCGGCTGGACGGCGGAACGGTCACAACCGGAGCGGAGGTCTCGCCGCACTTCGATTCAATGTTGGTGAAGCTGATTACTCGCGGGCGGGACTTCAAATCGGCAGTTGATCGAGGGAAGCGCGCCCTAGCAGAGTTCCGCATCAGGGGAGTCGCTACCAACATCAACTTTCTTCAGGCGGTTCTGGAGGACAAGGCCTTTGCGGCTGGAGATCTTTCCACGCACTTTATTGACGAGCGCCCAGAGCTTTTCGAAACCCAACCCTCTCGAGACCGTGGCACAAAAGTCATGCAGTGGCTTGCAGAGGTAACTGTCAATAAACCTTATGGTGACAGGCAGGGAAAGCCCGATCCGGCAGCTAAGTTGCCAAAGGTTGACTTGAACCTTAGGGCGCCCGATGGTTCGAGACAAAAATTATTAGAGCTTGGCCCCGAGGGATTCGCTTCATGGATGAGGCAGCAGAACAGGGTGCTGGTGACCGACACTACTTTTCGGGACGCCCATCAGTCACTTTTGGCAACCAGGGTTCGCGGCAAAGATTTAGTAGCGGTCACCCCGCACATCGCGAGGCTCACCCCCGAGCTACTTTCGATAGAGGCATGGGGTGGAGCTACCTACGATGTGGCACTGCGCTTTTTAGGTGAGGACCCTTGGGATCGTTTGGCGAAACTTCGGGAGGGTTTACCAAATATTTGCATCCAGATGCTGCTGCGCGGGCGCAACACTGTGGGCTATACCCCTTACCCAGAAGAGGTAACTGAGGCTTTCGTGTCTCAGGCTGCTAAAACCGGAGTCGATATTTTCCGCATCTTTGATGCCCTAAACGACGTAGACCAAATGATCCCAGCTATCAAGGCGGTTAGGGATACCGGCACAGCCCTAGCTGAAGTGGGAATGAGCTACACCGGTAACCTTGCGGATCCTGAGGAAAAGCTCTACACCTTGGATTACTACCTTGGATTGGCTGATGAAATCGTTGCAGCCGGCGCCCATGTTTTGGCCATTAAGGATATGGCGGGGCTCCTGAGGCCTAAGGCTGCCAGGATGCTAGTAAGCGCGCTCAGAGACCGATTCGATCTGCCAGTTCACCTGCACACTCACGACACTGCGGGAGGCCAGCTAGCTACTCTCATGGCAGCAATTGAATCCGGCGTTGACGCGGTGGATGTTGCAAGCGCCCCGATGGCTGGAACTACATCTCAGCCCTCGCTGTCATCACTTGTTGCGGCGCTCGCAAACACCGAGCGCGACACTTTAATGAGCCTGGATGCTGTCATAAACATTGAGCCTTACTGGGAAGCGGTTCGTAATGTTTATGCGCCTTTTGAATCTGGATTGCCAGGACCCACCGGCAGGGTATATCGCCATGAGATCCCAGGCGGTCAGCTTTCCAATCTTCGTCAGCAAGCGATAGCGCTTGGCTTGGGAGATCGGTTCGAGTTGATTGAAGAAATGTATGCGGCAGCCAACCAAATGCTTGGTCGTCCACCGAAGGTCACCCCTTCTTCAAAAGTGGTGGGTGACTTGGCTCTGCACTTAGTAGCAGTGGGTGCTGACCCAAAGGATTTCGAAGAAAATCCTCAAAATTACGACATCCCAGACTCTGTAATCGGGTTCATGGCAGGAGAACTCGGCGATCTCCCGGGTGGTTGGCCCGAGCCTTTCAGATCCAAGGTACTAAAGGGTAGACATGTGGACATCGGAATCACTCCGGTTTCTCCGGCAGATTCCAAGGCTCTTTCATCCTCGAATGACAAGCTGATTCGAAGCACCCTTAACAGGCTATTGTTCCCAGGACCAACAAGGGAGTTTGAGAGAATTCGTGAGCTTTACGGGGCCCTGGATAACGTGGCCACACTCGATTATCTTTATGGCATTGACGCCGAGGGAGAGCACGTGGTTGAGCTTCGAAAGGGCCTGCAGCTTTTTGTCGGTCTGGAGGCGATTAGTGAGCCGGACTCAAAAGGTCTTAGAACGGTAATGACTACCTTGAATGGCCAACTCAGACCAGTGACGGTTCGGGATCACAGTATTGCCGTCAGCGCTGTATCTGCCGAAAAAGCGGATAAGAATAATCCCGGCCACGCCGCAGCGCCTTTTACTGGAGTGGTTACCCTAAAAGTGGCAATTGGTGACCAGGTACTCGCGGGTGCTCCAATCGCAAGTATCGAGGCCATGAAAATGGAAGCAAGCATAGCCGCTCCGATTTCTGGCAAGATTACTAGGTTGGGAGTAAATAGCCCGACTCCGGTTGAGGGTGGGGATCTGATTGCAGTCGTCGAGTAAGGATCTATAAATGAAAAAAAATAACAAACCAACTGACCCATCAAGGGACTGGTCATCGGGAGAGGGCGCGGACTTTTCAGACCTCGAGCTTGAGCCTGAAACTGGCGCTATAAACCAGATTTCCCCCTCCGAGACGGTCTCGGTAGAGGTCGAAATTGTGAGCCCCAGTATTTTTGATGAGGCCGAGCCGGCATCCATGCTGACATCGGAAAGATTGTTGCAGACCAAGGCAAACCCCAATTTGGCTCCAGAAACTTTTTGGCGAAGGCTTGTGTTTGGTATGAGTTTTGGAAAACTCAACCCGGGAGATAACCGGAAAGTTTTGGCGAGAAAAGCGCTCGACGCCCGAATAACTGCAACCCTCGCCGGCAAAACCAGGTTCGTGCCAGTTCTAACTCGAAAGGGGGGGGTCGGTAAAACGACCGTTACCGCTCTAATTGGTATGGCGCTGTCCATGCTTCGCGAAGACCGCATCTTGGCCATTGATGCCAATCCCGACCGCGGCACACTCTCCGAGAGGGTTGCCAAGCGCACTACCAAAACCGTTCGAGACATTGTGAATAAAGCCAGTTCCATCACTGGATTCACCGTGTTTTCAGAGTATGTCTCGCGGGATAAAACCCGGCTTGATGTTTTAGCTTCGGATACCGATCCGATGATTTCTGAAGCCTTTGATGAGGGAGATTACAACGTCGTCGCAGACATCGCTTCGCGTTACTACAGCATTTGCCTTACCGACTGCGGCACCGGAATTGTTCACAGCGTCATGCGAGCAATTTTGCAAAGAGCAGATTCGATGGTTGTAGTTTCTGGCGGCTCAATCGACGAGGCAAGACTCGCTTCGGAGACACTGACCTGGCTAGAAGCCAATGGCTATGCCAATGTAGTGAAGGACTGCGTAGTGGCGCTAAACACTGCCACCTTTGGCACCGAATTGGTCAAACTCGATGAGATCGAGGCGCACTTTAGGACCCGCGTGCGAGCGGTAGTGCGAATTCCTTACGACCCTCAGCTCGCAGCCGGTGCCGAAGTCGACTTCGAAAAGCTACACCCTGCCACCAGGCAGGCCGCTAGAGACCTTGCAGCCCTTGTGGTTGACGGGTTGGCGTGAGCGTTCGTCGAATAAGGCTTTTTGGAGATCCAATTCTGAAAACTAGGACCAAGCTAGTTCAAGATATTGAAGCTGCCCGCCAGCTGGTCGAGGATCTCTTAGAAACCGTGGCCTTACCCGGCAGGGCGGGGGTCGCGGCTAATCAAATTGGGGTGGGCCTAAGTGTCTTTGCCTTCAACGTGGATGGAGAGCTGGGTTATCTGATAAACCCTGAAATTACTTTTTTGGGTGGCGAGAAAGAGCTCATTGAAGAAGGCTGCTTGTCGGTGCCGGGGCTGTGGCATAAGGCTCCGCGCTTCCCAGAAGCCACTGCGACCGGTTACCAATTAGACGGGTCCAAGATTGAGATTGCCGGCACCGGCCTAATGGCGCAGGCGCTGCAGCACGAGTGTGACCACCTGGCTGGCCTGACATATTTAGACAGGCTTGAGCCCTCAGAGCGTAAAGCCGCTTTCAAGGAGCTGCGCTCTCAAGAGTGGTTCAAGAGCTAGCTGTAAATCCGGCCCAGCTGAATTTCAAAATCATCCATGACTTTGGCTCGCTTGATTTTCAGCGACGGAGTTAAGTGACCTGAGGCTTCGCTTAGGTCAACGTCCAAAATTTCAAATGCCTTGATCTGCTCCGCATGCGAGAATTTTTGGTTGACTTCGTCTACGGCCCTTTGAATTTCTGCTCTAATTGCATCGTGCCTGCTGGCCTCAGAAAGAGTCATCTGCGCTTCGACGCCATTGTTCTGAGTCCAAACTGGAACCATCTCTGGGTCAAGCGAAATCAGCGCGCCGATAAAGGGCTTAGTATCCCCAACTGCAACGACCTGGCCAATCAGCGGGTGTGCTCTCAACAGGTCTTCAATTGGGGCAGGTGCGACGTTCTTTCCGCCAGCTGTGACCAAGATTTCTTTTTTTC
>JBDNID010000233.1:0-4960 GCA_041688475.1 Aquiluna sp. | reverse complement strand
GGCTTCATGGGCTTCCCCTTCGGCGTGGGCTTCCCCTTCGGAGTGAACTTCGCCTTCAGCATGGGCTTCCTCGCCGGCGTGAGCTTCACCTTCGGCGTGAGCTTCCCCTTCGGTGTGGGCTTCACCTTCGGAGTGGGCTTCCCCTTCGGAGTGTGCTTTCCCTGATTCGGCTCCCTCTGCAGCCTCATGAATCTCATAAACGTTAAATACCTCGGTGCCGGCAGTGCCGGCTAATACCTCTGCAAACTCGTCGTAGCCCCCACCATTGATAACAAATAGATCTGCCTCCTCGATTGCGAGCTGGTCCCTGGCAGTGGCCTCATAGGAGTGCGGATCAATAGCCGGATCTGATATCAATGCGATTACTTCAAAGAAGTCGCCGGCTATCTGACTGGTGATGTCGGCCCAAACATTCGTTGTGGCAACAATGCTCGGTTTCGCTTCTACAACCTCGTCACTTTGGGGAGCACAACCGGAAAGCGCAAGCGCGGTACTGGCAGCAACTAGGGCGCCAAAAAATCTAAACTTATTTTTATTCATAAGCGGAAGTTAGCACTAATGAAAATGATTGTCAATTGCATTAGTCAAGCAATAGGGCTGGTTCCTCGATCACGCTCGCGATGTCTTGCACAAACCTCGATGCCACATCTCCATCCACCACACGGTGATCAAAGGTTGCGCCAATCGTGGTGATCTGTCGAACCACGATCTCATCGTCCACCACCCAGGGCTTTTTCCGAATCGAGCCCAGGGCAATAATTCCAACTTCACCCGGATTCAGAATCGGGGTTCCGGTGTCAACACCGAAGACCCCGATGTTGGTGATGGTAATTGTTCCTTCGCGCATGTCCTCGGGGGTGGTCTTGCCCTCGCGTGCAGTTGTGGCGAGCTGCTCGATTGCCTGAGCAAGCTGAATCATGCTCATCGCATCGGCGTCTTTGATATTTGGCACTATCAAACCCCTGGGAGTCGCGGCAGCGATACCCAGGTTCACGAAATAATGCACGATGATTTCCTCATCGGTCCAAGTGGAGTTCACCATCTGATTGCGCCTAACGGCCCAGATAATTGCCTTGGCCATAATCAAAAGTGGGGTCACCTTGATGCCCGCAAAGTCAATCGAATTTTTCAGCCTGCGAACGTATTCCATAGTCCTAGTGGCATCCACATCAACGAAGATGCTCACGTGCGGGGCGGTAAAGGCGGAACGCACCATCGCCGTGGCGATCGCCTTTCGAACCCCCTTCACTGGAATCCGCTCTTCGCGCTGGGTTGGCTGATTCGGGGTGCTTAGATTCTTAAAGACCCCGGCTTGGCTGGCTGATCCGACGATGTCCTCGCGAGTCACCTCGCCGCGCAGGCCAGTTCCAGTCACCAAGGAGATATCCACCCCGAGTTCCTTGGCAAGTTTTCTAATTGGAGGCTTGGCCATAACCGCTTGGCTAGCGATGACTTGACTCATCATCGCCACCGGGATTGCACTAACAATCGGAGGCAATCCCCTAACTGCTCGAGAACGTCTCGAATTAACCTCGCCCGGGTCGCCGTAGCCCACTAGGTTCGGAAGCTGATATTCCGCGCCCGTGCTGGCAATTGGGGTATCGGCCACAGGGCTGTTGGCTACAGGGCTATTGGCTATTGGCTCGTTGACACCGGGAATGACAGAACCCGCGGCCACTCGCACCGCAATAATCGGGTTCCCAACCTCAACGGTCTCGCCCTCCTGAACTAATAGCTCAGTGACTTCGCCCGCAAATGGGCAGGGCAGTTCCACGATTGACTTAGCGGTTTCGATCTCGCAAATGGTTTGGTTAACGGTGACTATATCGCCGACCTTCACCTTCCAAGACACCAGTTCAGCCTCGGTTAGGCCCTCACCGACATCGGGAAGTGGGAATTTTGCAATGCTCATTCAATCTCCCTAGTAAGCCAGAACCCTATCAACAGCTTCTAGTATCCGGTCTGCATCTGGCAGGTAGGCCTCTTCTAGTTTGGCTGGTGGGTAGGGAGTATCGAAGCTACCAACTCGTATTATCGGAGCCTCGAGGTGGTAAAAAGCATTTTCTTGGATGCGCGCTGCGACCTCAGCCGAAATACTGAGGTTAGTCGGCGCCTCAGCGGCAATGATAGCTCTGCCCGTCTTTTGCACCGAGGCCAAAATGGTTGGGTAATCAATCGGACTCAGCGATCGAAGGTCAATAACCTCAAGCTCAATGCCCTCCTGGGCCGCTAGCTCGGCAGCTTGGATTGCAGTTGGAACCATCGGGCCGTAGCTCAAAAGCGTCACCTGATTGCCCTCACGCAAGACTCGGGCGCTGTGCATTGACATTGGGGGCGTGTCTAGGTTGACTGGGCCTTTTTGCCAATATCTGCGCTTGGGTTCAAAAACCACCACCGGGTCGTTGGATTTGATGGCCTGTTGAATCATCCAATATGCATCGTTTGAATTAGATGGGGTAATTACCCTGAGACCTGCGGTGTGAGCGAAATAAGCCTCTGGGCTTTCCGAGTGGTGCTCTACTGCGCCAATGCCCCCGCCGTAAGGAATCCGAATAACCACTGGCATCTTTAGAAACCCCTCCGATCTAGAGGTGAGCTTCGCCAGTTGGCTGGTGATTTGGTTAAACGCCGGGAACACAAAGCCATCGAACTGAATTTCGGTTACCGGCCGATAGCCGCGCATTGCGAGACCGATGGCCGTTCCAACAATCCCGGATTCGGCAATTGGAGAGTTGAATATTCTTGAAGGACCAAAGTCCTTGAGTAGCCCCTCGGTAACCCTGAAAACCCCACCCAATTGAGCGACGTCCTGGCCAAACATCAAGACTTTTTCATCATCTGCCATGGCGGCATGAATGCCGGCATTCAAAGCCTTGGCTATTGGCATGTCCTGATAGCTACTCATGAGCACCCATTTGCTTTTCGTAAGCCAAAAGCCATGCTTTTTGGCGATCAATCTCGGGGTGTGGATCGGTGTAGACGTGGTCAAAGATATTTTCGAGCCCGGGAGTTGTAAGAGCGAAGGTCTGCGCCCTGATGTCAGCCGCTAGTTCATCGCCGGCCCCGATTACCTCTTCAAAAAAGTCATCGCCGACACCTTGGCGGCGGAGAAATACCTCGAAGCGGGCTATCGGATCTTTAGCGCGCCAGCTTTCTACCTCTGCTTCATCGCGATACTTTGTAGGATCATCGCTAGTGGTGTGGGCACCGATTCGATAGGTCATAGCCTCAATCAGAAAAGGGCCCTTGCCAGCTCGAGCGTTGTCCATGTGAATCTTGGTCGCGGCATAACAGGCCAGCACATCGTTGCCATCCACCTGCATCCCCTCGACCCCAAAGCCAACACCACGCTTATAAAGCGGCACTCTGGTCTGGTCGGAAACATTTGAAGAGATGGCCCACTGGTTGTTTTGAATAAAGAAGACAATTGGAGCATCGTTGATTGCTGCAAATAGCAATGATTCTGAGACATCTCCCTCAGCGGTTGCGCCATCACCAAAATATGAAATAACTGCTAGGTCATTCTCAGGGTCATCGCTGCCAATCTTGCCGTCCAGCTTTATGCCCATTGCGTAACCCACCGCGTGCAAAACCTGAGACCCAAGCACGATTGCGTACTGATGGAATCGAGTTTCCTCAGGATTCCAGCCGCCGTGATTCACCCCGCGCATAAGTTTCAGAATCGACATCAACTCAACGCCGTGGGTGATTGCCACCCCGTGCTCACGATAACTTGGAAAAATGTGGTCGTTACGCGCAACGGCGTGTCCAGAACCAATTTGAGCGGCCTCCTGGCCGACAGCTGGAACCCAGAGACCGAGCTGACCCTGGCGCTGCAGGGCAGTGGCTTCGGTGTCAAACCTCCGCATTCTTGCCATGTCACGGTAAAGCCGAGTTAGTTCGAATTCGGAAAGGTTTGAGATGATTTCGCCGTATTCGGCGTATTCCGATGGCACACCATATGTGCCATCCGGTGCTAAAAGCTGAAGCATTGGTTGGGGGTTCTCGTCAGTCACTTACCTAATTTAGCCCGATACTGAGAGAATTTTGACTATGTTGCGTTTTCTGGTTAGCACGGTTGTCAATGCTTTAGGTCTTTGGGCGGCCACATTGCTGGTCCCAGCCATCACTCTCACTCCATATGGCGGGGATGGTTTATGGGAAACAATTGCATCATTTTTGGCAATCGGCGCAATTTTTGGCTTGGTCAACGCAATCATCGCCCCGGTAATTAAGGTTTTGGCATTCCCGCTCTACATAATCACTTTTGGACTAATCGCCTTTGTGATTAACGGGGCGTTGCTCTTATTCGTAGCATGGCTGAGCACGTTATTTGCCCAAGACATCTTCACGATCGAAGGCTTCACCTCGGAGGGTTTGGAGATTGCATCACTCGGGTGGGCAATATTGGCCGCCATCGTGATGTCGATTGCAAGCTTTATCGCAAGGTCCTTACTTAGATTGGTCAACATTCGCTAATCGCGCTGGATTCGATAAACGTACTGCTTGCCAGATCCATGAGACTCGGGCCAAAGCGCTTCCTTGATCCGATTCAGTCCGATGTCCTGGCTTTGATCTAATTCGCCAGCAGTCTCGATATATCCTGCTATTCGGTGTGCAGAAATAAGGTCTTTGAACTCGGCGCTTGAGCTCACCGTCACCCAGTTCTCGGTCAGCGGGTTCGCCCTTCCACTCAAGAGCGGGACCGGATCGGCGGCGTGCTGAATGGCAATCACCGGCACATCGATCTTTAGATGACCAATGGGACCTGCGAACGACACCAGGCCCGACACCTCGAACTCATGAGTCTTGCTCGCGATATTTCCAGCAATTAGGGCCCCCTGAGAGTGGCCGACCAGTAAAACCCTGTCCCCCTTTCCGGCTCCGGCCTTCGCAATGGCGTCCCTGACCGCCTGCTCGCTGGGAGCCTCGGCAACCCCACCCATGGCGGTGAGATTCG
>JBDNID010000232.1:0-1274 GCA_041688475.1 Aquiluna sp. | reverse complement strand
TTTGAGTTTGCAGGTCCTTCTCGAGACGATCGAGACCACGTGGAGCAATGAAGTAACCAACTTCAGTGTTTGACTTCGCAAAGGAGTAGTCGCGTGCCCAACGTTGAATGAGGCTGCGACGTTGTAAACCGATCACGACTCCCATTTCGTTTCTTTCAGCGATACCTTCCAATGCAAGCGTCTCGAGCAGTTTGGATACCGACCCCGGTGACACACCTGCGATTCCTGCCAAGTCCCGAACACCGATGGGTAACTCGCTACTTGCGAGGGCTCGTATCGTGCGGCCGGTGGCGATTCCATTAAGTCGCCTCACGGCACTTCCGTCTCGTTTTTTCGGCGCTCGTTGAGCTCCTTCGTTTGTGAGAAGAATCAGAGGGTCCTCGGAGATTATTCGCACCCAGCCAGTTGCATCGGCATAACTAAAACCGCTCTCGCCGAGCGCATTGCGCAACTTGGGTCCAATAAAGTCGGACACAAAAAGCACTTCTTGCTGGGTTCGGGTTGCCCGGTCCCGGAGTGTTCCGAGAACTGTGTCGGTAGGTGACTGGTCTGAACTTTTTATTTCGGTCGCGAACGATACTTGGATTCCGTTGGGGCTGATCAATTCAACGACGGCATTGGGAGATTCTATGACTTGCCAATTGGGTGGCAGAATTGTGGCAATACTCGCAAGAGCATCGCTCAATAACTTCGTTTCTTTAATTTCACTGTTTCTCATAATGAGAAACACTTTATTTTAAGAAACAGTCAAAGTCAATATCTTCACCTGACTTGCATGTAGCCGGCCAAAGATCCGGTTGGAACAGGCTCTCGGATCCATAGTGTGTCTGGTATTGGCCGTGGATTATGGTCACGGAATCTAGCTTTCAGACAGTAGGGGCCCCAGAGGCCCGGTCCGATTATCGCCAGGTCGCCTAAGCGGAGCCGGGGCTCAACTTCTTCATAACCAGTTTGGTTACTCGGCAAACAATGCTCCCGAGGAAACCTAAGACGTTGTCCAAGGCGGTGGGATTGGACCGCGTTGTCCAGCGATTGACGTGTTCTAGCCATTCTCAATCTGCCGTTACCTCAAGTTAGGACTCTTTGTAGCAATTGATTGCGAAGTGCCAGAGAATCGAGTCGCCTTTACGTGGCGAATGCATGCGGCCACTCCAACTCCGGCAGCAAGTGAGGCAACCAGAATTGATGCAAGGCTGGTTAACAAAATGCTATAGCTCAACATGAGGGAAAGCGCAATAAGCAACATTGAAACAATCGCGGTGTACAGAACAAAT
>JBDNID010000231.1:0-21955 GCA_041688475.1 Aquiluna sp. | reverse complement strand
TGTGGCTCTTATTAGTTGTGGTTTGGGCGCTCACGATCCCACACATGGCCCTGACCTTGAGGCTAGACGCCAAAGCTATGGGCTTTAGTAAGAACAACTCCGAGGCCAATAAGAGCTAGCGGTCTTCATGCCAGAAATCTAAAGTTGATACATTTCTTGAACCAGAAGCGACTCAAGTAGCTTATTTTCAACGAAGCCGCGCAGCTTTGCCACCGACGGGGCATTGTTGTGGATTTGCCACAACTCTCTAGATTCCCAAGCCTCTATGAAAAGTAGCTTCCCAGAGACTTCTTGATAGAGATCGTAGTACTGACAGCCAGGCTCTTGTCTAACCTCCATGGCTACCTCTAAGAGAAATGCCGAGACAGCTTCGAGGTATTCGGGCTTGGGAGTGAAGGTGGCGACCACCGTGCAATTTGGCATGTCTCAAGGTTAGGCCCTGCGGTTGGTCTAAGCCATCGGGTTCGCAATCCCAACATAAACGGTTTCCAAGTATTCGGAGATTCCTTCTACGCCGCCCTCGCGACCCATTCCAGATGATTTCACGCCACCAAAAGGGGCTGCTGCGTTTGAAACTAGACCAGTGTTCAAACCCAACATCCCAACCTCTAATTTTTCAGCTAAACGCATGCCACGATTTAAATCGTTGGTAAAGGCATATGCAACCAGACCATATTCGGTGTCGTTGGCAATAGCAATCGCATCCGCCTCGTCTCTAAAGCTTAAGATGGGCGCAACTGGGCCAAAGATTTCGGTTCTGAGAATGCTGGCGTTTGCTGGTACGTTGATTAGCACGGTTGGGGGATAGAAGAACCCTTCACCCTCGGGAATCTGACCACCTGTGAGTACTGTTGCTCCCTTTGCCACGGCGTCCTGAACTAGCGCGTGAACCGCAACACGTGCCTTCTCTTCGATAAGCGGGCCTATATTCGCGCCACCTTCGAGGCCTCGGGCTAGTTTGAGAGTGCCCATTTTGCTAGCTAGCTTTTGGGAGAATTCCTCGACAATAGATTCGTGAACCAGAATCCGATTAGCTGCGGTGCAAGCCTCGCCCATATTTCTGAGCTTGGCGACGATAGTCCCCTCAACTGCCTTATCAATATCCGCATCCTCGAATACCAACAGTGGGGCGTTGCCACCAAGCTCCATTGAGACTCGAAGAAC
Organism: Aquiluna sp.; assembly: GCA_041688475.1. Lineage (GTDB taxonomy): Bacteria > Actinomycetota > Actinomycetes > Actinomycetales > Microbacteriaceae > Aquiluna. The sequence continues at coordinate 20,791 of JBDNID010000231.1, read as the reverse complement.
CTGGTCCGCGGAATCGGCTATTAGCTTGCGGCCAACCTGGGTTGATCCAGTGAAAGAAAGTTTTCTAAGTCGCTCGTCTTTGATGATGGGGCCGGTGACCTCACCAGGCCTTGAGGTCGTGATTATATTTAATACGCCTTTCGGGAGTCCGACTTCTTCCAGAACCTTCGCAAATAAGAGGGAGGTGAGAGGAGTAAGCGCCGCGGGCTTCAATATCATGGTGCAGCCGGCAGCAATAGCAGGCGCAATCTTCCGAGTAGCCATGGCCAAGGGAAAGTTCCACGGGGTGATAAATAGGCTTGGGCCGACTGGCTTTTTAAGAACCATAATTCGGTTGTTGCCATCTGGTGCAATTGAATAGCGACCGTAGGCTCGAACCGCCTCCTCAGAAAACCACCTCAGGAACTCGCTGCCATAGGCAACCTCGCCCTTGGCCTCTGCAAAAGGCTTCCCCATCTCTAGAGACATCAGGGTCGCGAACTCATCCCCAAGCTCAGTCACTCTCTCAAAAGCTGAGCGAAGAATTTCTGCTCGGTAGCGAGGTGCGGTTCTGCCCCAGGATTCTTGAGCTTCATGTGCAGCGCTAATTGCCTCTTGGCCATCTTCATAAGAGGCATCGGCGACTTTAACCAGGGTCTTACCGGTTGCTGGATCCTGAACGTTGATGGTCTTTCCATCCGATGAATCACGCCAGATTCCCGAGATGTAAACCCCGGTGGGGACTAGACCTAATACGCTCTGCTCTTGCGCCTGACTGATGCTCATAACACTCTTTCTAGAATTTCTTGAATTTGCTGAACTGTTGGTTTGACCGGGTTGTTTAGAGTGACTGCGTCTAGCGCAGCAGTCTGAGCAATCATTGGAATATCGGAGGCGGTAATTCCAAAATCTGACAGCCTGGCCTTGAGGCCGACCTGTTCGACAAGCTCCGCAATGCGCATGATGCTTGCCGAAGCATTTTGCGCGTCATCGAATTGGGTGCTTCCTACTCCAAGAGCGAAGCTAATCTGCGCCATTCGGCCAGTGCAGTTAGGCAGATTGAATTTCAGAGTTTCCTCTAGAACTAAACAAAGGGCCACCCCGTGTGGAATATTAAAGTGCCCGCCCAAAGAGTGGCCAATCCCGTGAACTAGACCCAGCCCGGTGTGGGAAAAGCCGACTCCGACTATGTGCGATGCCAAAAGCATCTGGGACCTGGCTTCTAAATCTGCGCCATCATTCACTGCTTTTTCGAGAAACTGATTCGCGGTCTCAATTGTTTTTAGCGCAATGCCATCCGAATATGGATTGGATCTAATCGAGATATACGACTCGACCGCGTGCACCAAAACATCCATGCCGGTAGCTGCGGTGGATTTTGGAGGCAGGCCCAAAGTTAGTTCTGGATCCAGAATTGCCGCTTTCGCCAAGGCAGAAGAGTGCCCAACGTAAAAGCGGGTGTGGCTAGCCTCATCGGTTATAACTCCAAAAGCATTTACCTCGGACCCAGTTCCAGCTGTGGTTGGAATTGCGATGATTGGTAAGCCCGGCATCTCAAACTGAGTCGTGTAGTCAAGGCCAACTCCACGTTGCGGGTTGAGGGCTCCGAGAGAAACACCCTTTGCCGTAACCATGGAAGATCCACCACCTAGTGCAATCAGAATATCGCAACCTGAATCCCTCGCAGCATCGGCTCCCGCGTCCACACAAGATGTCGTTGGGTTCGGCGTTACACCGTCGAACACCTGAACAGAGATTCCACTGGCCTTGAGCGAAGCTTCCACCTTGAGCAAAATCTCGGATTTAGCTAAAAAGGAATCGGTAACTATCAGGGCCTTAATTGCACCTTGAGACTTGGCTAGAGCTCCAACCCTAGAAACGGCTCCGACACCAAAGTGGGTGGGTGGCTTGGGGTCTAGAAATAGTTCGTATTCGGACAGGTTTCTGCCCTGAATCATATGGCCAGCCTCAAATCTTGGCCGATTAAATCTTCATATAGTTTTATGGGGGTCATCTCTCCGGCTTTATCGCCATACTGAGACTTTGCCCTGCGGTATATCTGTTCAACAACTGCTGATAGTTCAACTGGCACCGAAACAGACCGTGCAAGGTCAATCGATAAACCGAGGTCCTTGCAGGCGAGGTCGATGGCAAATCCCTCATCGTAGTCTGAGTGATTTAGAACGCTTAGAACATCGTGTTCTAAAAAGTTTGAGTTGGCGGGGGATGCTATTAGGGCCTTTCTCAGAACATCAAGCTCGACCCCAGCCTTCACCCCGATTGCCAGAACCTCGGCGGTTGCGACCAAGTGGGAAAACCAGAGTTGGTTAATCATCAACTTCACGGCGTAGCCCGAGCCCGCCTTGCCAACGTGGATTATCTTCTCCGGGTTACCCATTCCCTCAAAAACATTCTTTAAAGCAATGAATTCTTCTTCTGTGGATCCCACGAAAATCTGTAATGTGCCATTACGGGCACCGGCCGACATCCCGGCCACTGGTGCATACACAATGTGTACCTGCAATTCCTGTGCGAAACTGCGAGCGCGTTCGGTCACCTCGGGGACCGAGGTGGACATGTCCACCCACCAGCCATTTTTTTTCATTCCGGTCAATATTCCATCTGGCCCCATTGCGACAAAATCGAGCAGCTTCGGGGTTGGCAGCATTGTGATGATCACATCACTTTGAGCAGCGACTTCTGCTGGCGTATCTGCCCAGATTGCCCCCGCTGCTAATAAGTCTGTCGCAACCTCTTTGCGCACATCGTGAACAACTAGCTTGAAACCATTTTTTTGCAGATTTTTAGTCATGCCGCTGCCCATGTTACCGAGGCCGATAAACCCAATAACTGCGTTTTGATTGTCGAACATTTTGTCCCTTTAGGTTGGCGTAATTAGATAGGTTCGTTGCCCAGGTTTATCCAGGTTGTTTTTAGTGCGGTGTAGGAATCGAGTGCATGTAATGAGCGGTCTCTGCCAAAACCAGAGCTCTTGAAGCCGCCAAAGGGCACGATAATGTCTGAGACATCGAAGGTGTTTATCCAAACGGTTCCGGCTCTGACAGCTTTGGCAACCTTATGTCCAAGGGTGATGTCTTGGGTCCAAACACTTGCTGCCAAACCATATTCGGTTCCGTTAGCGAGCTCCACCGCTTGCTTGGCAGTCTTGAAGGTTGTGACCGCCAGAACAGGGCCGAATATTTCCTCTTGTGCAATGCGGCTGTCGATCTTTACGTTATCTAAAATCGTGGGTTCAATAAAGTAGCCGCCAGCCACGGGTTGATGAGCATTGCCGCCAAATACGACGTTAGCGTTTTCTTCTTTGGCTATCTCCAAATATTCCAGAATCCGAGTGTGCTGCTTTTTGTTGACGATTGCCGATACTTGGGTCCTGGGGTCCATCGGATCCCCGGTAACCAAAGTCTCGCCAACTCGAATGACGGCCTCTAAGAGGCGGTCCTTGATTGACTCGTGGACCAGCAGTCGAGAGCCGCCGTGGCAGGTTTGTCCAGCGTTATAAAAGATTCCCCACGCGATTGCCGAAGCACAGGCTTCGATGTCTTCAACATCCTCAAAAACTATGTGTGGGGATTTTCCACCCAGCTCAAGAGCCACCTGCTTGCCGTTGGATTCACCCGCGTATTTCTGGAACATTTTTCCAACTCCGGGCGACCCGGTGAAAGTTATTTTGTCAACTAGGGGGTGTCGTCCAAGCGCCCGCCCAGCTTCGGATCCGTAGCCAGTGACAACATTTAGTACCCCGGCTGGAATCCCCGCTTCAATTGCCAATTCTGCCAAACGTAGGGAAGATAAGTTGGTGTCTTCCGCGGGCTTTAAAACCACAGAGTTGCCGGCTGCCAAGGCCGGGGCGAGCTTCCATGCCGAAATAACTAGCGGGTAGTTCCATGGCACGACCGCCCCGATTACTCCCAGCGGCTCTCTTGAGATGAGGGCCAGTGCCGACACTGGTGCGGGGGCGATCTGGTCATAAACCTTGTCGATTGCCTCTGCATACCAGCGGTATGTTCTAGCGGCTGATGGGACATCAACGTTGAGGGAATCACTAATTGGGTGCCCTGTTTCGATGGCTTCTAAAAGAGCCAGCTCAGCAGCATTTTCGATCATTAGTTCGCTTAGGCGATAAAGCGCCTTTTGACGCTCTCTAGGGTTGATCCTCGACCAAACACCCTCTTCGAAACGCTGATGGGCGATTCGGACTGCGTCATCAATGTCTTTTTCTCCTCCGCGGGCAACAGAGGTGATAACCGATCCATCCCTAGGGGCTAGGGTCTGGAACCGTTCCTTGGATGCCGCCTCAACAAATTCACCATTTATAAATAAGTCTGCTTTTGGTTTTAGGTCTTTTGCTTTTTGAAGCCATTGTTCTTTAGTAAATACGTTCATTCCTAGACACTAAACCTTTGCACTGCATCGAAATCGATTTCGGCGCCGAGTCCCGGTGCCTGGGGAACATTGACATAGCCCTCTGAATCAATGTCAATAGGCTTTAGAAAGAAGTCCCGCCGCTCGATTGTCCAACCCGGCGGATCATAGGGAAATTCGAAGTATGGCCCCGAGCCAACCCCAGCGGCCACGTGAAGATTCGCCAAAACACCCAGTCCGTTTGTCCAAGAGTGTGGCGTGAATCGGCGGTGCTTCAGGGCAGCCATTTCAGAAACCTGGCGAGCACGCAACATTCCAACCGCTAGGACAACGTCCGGCTGGTAGATATCGAAGGTGTCTTGCTCGATGAGATGAGCAAGCTCAGCCATGGAGCGCACCATCTCGCCACCGGAAATCTGAACACCCAGAGCTTGGCGAATAGATTTAATACCCTCGATGTCGGTTTGTGGGAGGGGCTCTTCAATCCACAGCACACCGAGTTCATGCAATCGCTCCGAGACGCTGCGGACCTTCGATAGAGGAAGTGCGTTTTCGATGTCGCCCGACATTCGCCACATCTGATTCATGTCCGCGGCTATCTCGAAATCGTCTCCAAGGGCTTTTCTCGTGGCAGCCACCGCTTCGATACCTTCATCCAAGTAGTCCCGGGCAATACGAATCTTGCATGCCCTGAATCCTTTTTCGCGGGCTTTCTCCGCTGCTAAAGCGCGGTCTTCGGGCTTACGCAATTCACCAAATGAGGCGTAAGCCAATAGCCGATCAGTAGATCCGCCGAATAAGGTTGCAACCGGCAAGTTCGCAACCTTGCCGATGATGTCCCAAAAAGCGGCCTCTAAGGGCCAGTAGCGGCCGCCGTGAAAGTTAATCGTTTCGATTCTTTTGACCTGGTTCAGGATTTCCATGGGATTAGTACCGATAAATAGGTGTTGATAGCTTTCAAAGCCATCCATGCTGTCGCCAGAGCCGAAGCCCACCACCCCCTGGTCGGTGCGAACCTCAACCAATGTGGCGTGGAACTCGAGTCTAGGGTTTGGGTCCCAAGCCGCGAAAAAAGGCGGGTCCAGTGGCAAACGCAACCGCGTGAGCTTGATATCAGTGATCTTCAAAAGCTAGTCCTTTGCGGTGTAGAAGGGGTTGAACGGTAAAGCCTTGTTGGCAAGGACATCTTCGATACTTGGCAGCGCATGAGCACCGTTTTTCAGAGCCGTGAAAGTTGCTTCTCGGTTATTTTTATAGACCAAATCGGCGTCATCGGCTCCCGGGTTCACCCAAACCGCGACGATTATGCAACCCAGGTCAACCTCGTCTTGATTTATGTGACCCGCCTCAACCGCGTCAGCCACCCCGGAGGACACACCAGCCTGAGCCGGTCCCCAAATCATGTTGCCGTGAGTGTCGTTTCCAGGTGCTGCTTTGGTGACAAAAAGTGTGAGCGGCTTTACCGGCAGCGAGGGCCGAAGAATAGCGACAAACGGAACGTGTCCCTGAGAGGGAGTGGCTAGCGCCGAAGCCCAAGCCACTCCCGTAGGACCCTCACGATCACCGAACACGGTATTAATGTGCGCGGCATTCACGCCTTCTCCAACGAATGATTCGCCGATCTGCATCTTGAGGGTCATCTCAGTTCCTTACTTATTTTTGAGGGCTAACTAACCCTTGATCAGGCCTTGCGCAATTAGGAACTCGCGAGCGATGTCCTCTGGGTCTTCCCCGTCAACATCAGCCTGTGCGTTGAGCGACTGCATCACCTGGTCAGAGAGCAAAGCCGTCAAACGGTTGACTATGTCAGCTATTGCTGGATAGGCGTCCAATGTCGACTGCTTCAAAGTGAATGCACCCTGGTAAACAGGGAAGAAGGCTTTGTCGTCAGTCAAGACCAAGAGGTCCAAAGCTGCGATGCGCCCGTCTGTTGCAAATACCTCACCGAAGTTGCACTGCTTGCCCTCATCAGTTACCGCATAGATAGCACCGGTGTCCAATGTGACTGTCTTTGCTCCAGTTAGGCCATAAGCTGCCTGAACTCCGGCCCAACCATCTGGACGAGCAGCGAACTCGGACTCGATGCAAAAGGTTAGCTCGGAAGCGTCAAGAGCAGCAAGATCAGAGAGCTTTGTAACGCCCAACTCAGCTGCTTTTTCTGACCTGATTGCAAAGGCGTAGGTGTTGTTAAAAGCAGCACCGTTCAACCATGCAATACCCTTCGCAGCGTCCAGTTCAACAACTGCATCGTACTGAGCCTGAACGCCAATAACTGGTGCTGACTGACCGTTGTAGGCAAGCCATGAGGTGCCGGTGTACTCCCAGTAACCCAGGAATTCATCTGCCTCAAGTGCTGTGCGAACGTTAGCCGAACCAACAATGGTCGAGTAGTCAGTTGATGCGCCATTCTCGTTTAGAAGAATGCTCACCATGTTCCCAAGGATGTACTGCTCAGAGAAATCCTTGGCACCAATTGTTCCGGTTAGGCCCTCTAGAGGAAGTGCTTCTGCCGTTGCTTCGGTCTCACCTGCGGCTGGGGTTTCGGCCGGGGTTGTCGCTGCGGCACAACCAGTAAGTAGTGCGAGGGAAGCGATTAACGCTGACGCTGCCCAAGCGGTTTTGACGCTATTCATAAGTGCTCCTTGATTAATAGTTCGGTTGATTTTTGGTTGACAATCTTTAGTTATTGAAATATTTGTTGCTAAACGCCCTTTGGCCTCAGCACGTCTTCCACTAGACCGGCTATCCAGTCAAGTAATAAGGCGATACAAGAGACCACTACTGCACCGGTAAGCAGCACTGCGGGCCGTGAGAGCTTTAGGCCCACCACGATTACCTCGCCCAAGCCACCGGCATTGATGAATGTGGCAATTGTCGCCACACCAACACTAAAAACCAATGCGGTTCTAAAGCCAGCCAAAATCACTGGCACCGCGAGTGGTAATTCGACACGAAACAGAATCTGCCAGGAACGCATTCCCATGCCCCGGGCACTCTCAACGATGTTCGGGTCAATCTGCGAGATGCCCACAATCGTGTTGCGCAAGACCGGCAAGAGTCCGTAGAGCACAAGTGCAATGACAGCCGTGGGCCAGCCGATTCCTAAAATCAGGGCGAGCAAAATAATCACGCCGACTGCAGGCGTGGCCTGACCAATATTTGCCAAGCCCAAAACCACTGCAGTTGCGACTCTGGATTTAGAGCGGCTGACCGCAATACCCAATGGAACTGCGATGGCAGCGACGATAACAGCGGAGAAGACCGAGATTCTGATGTGCTCATCAACCCGAGCAAGCATGTATTCCCAGTTCAAAGCAAAAATTTCAATGGCGTCTGGTTCGCCGCGCAGATATAGAAAAGCCAAAAGCGACCCAAGTGCTACCAAAATTAGGACCGGCGTGCCGAACCTCTTGGCTGTGAAGTACTTACCTCTTCTATCAGAAGGTTGGGAGTAGGAGGTTGAGACGTCCTTGGCTGCCTGGATTTCCATAGTTAGCGGCCGATTCCTGAGGCATCTGCGCCCAGAGCGTTAGAAATAGCCTCCACGGAGATGTTTCCAATAATCTTGCCGCTTGCGTCTTTAACTGAGACTGCCATGCCGCCTGAAAGAACAATTGCATCGAGAGCCGCCCTCAGGTTGGAGTCGGCCAGAACGGATACCTTGGATTCGGCGCCGCCAATCCTCATTGCCGAGTCAACTGACATCAGAGCGAGACGCTTGAGAGCTGCGCCCTCGCCAATAAATGAAGCCACGTAATCGGAGGCTGGGCTGGTCAAAATGTTTGCAGGGGTATCGAACTGCTCAATCTTGCTGCGTTTTGATAAAACTGCGATTCGGTCACCTAGCTTGATTGCCTCTTCTAAGTCGTGGGTAACAAACACAATGGTTTTTCCGATTGACGCTTGAAGTCTTAGGAACTCTTGCTGCAATTTCTCGCGAGTAATCGGGTCTGTGGCGCCGAACGGTTCATCCATCAGCATGACGGGTGGATCGGCAGCCAAGGCCCTCGCAACCCCGACTCTTTGTTGCTGTCCGCCAGAGAGCTGGCGCGGATAGCGGGCCCCAAAACCCTTCGGGTCTAACTCAACCAGTGCCAGCATTTCATCGACACGAGCGTAGGTTTTTTCCTTGCTCCAGCCCAAAAGTTTCGGAACAACTGCGACATTTTCTGCAATCGTAAGGTGGGGGAAAAGACCAATTTGCTGAATTACATATCCGATACGGCGGCGCAAAAGGTTCTCATCCAAGGATGCGGTGTCCTCACCGTCAATCTTGATAACTCCCGAGCTTGGCTTAATGATGCGGTTGATCATTTTCATGGTGGTGGTCTTGCCGCAACCCGAAGGTCCAACCAGCATCACTAGCTCACCCGGGTTAATCAGCATATTGAAGTTCTCAACCGCAGGCTCTGGCTGATTTGGATAGACCTTCGAAACGTCAATCAATTCAATTGAAGCTCCACTGGTGGCTTTTTTCTCAGGCACGAATCCCCTTTGAGGTGGTGAGTCTGGTTATGGCGGCAAATAGAGCGTCGAATAACAGGGCAATAATCACAATCATTACCGTGCCGGTTAGGGCGAAGTTCAACGCATTCTTCGCCCCGAGGCTTGATAGGCCCTTAAAGATGTATTCACCGAGACCGGGTCCCGCAACATAAGCAGCAATGGCCGCAATCCCGATGGCCAGCTGAGTGGCGACCCGGAGCCCTGTGATGATCACAGGCCAGGCCATTGGTAGCTGAATTTTAAAGAGAACTTTGGTCTTGCTCATACCCATCCCCTTGGCCGACTCCATAACGGCAAGAGGCACTTCCCTAAGGCCCACCACGGTGTTTCGAACGATTGGCAAAAGTGAGTAGAGGCTCAAAGCCACAATCGTTGGCAGCCAACCGAGCCCAAATGTTGGAATCATCAGTGCCAAAAGGGCCATAGATGGAATTGTGAGGATCACCCCGGTTGTGGCAATCGCCAGAGATCGAGCAATCGGTCGTTGCCAAACAAACAAGCCTGTAGCCACTCCGATTACAGAAGCGATGGAGAGCGAAACAAGAACGGCAATCACGTGCTCTGCGCTGAGCTCCAGAATTTCGTCGAACTTGTCAATCATGAAAGGCACCCAGAGCCCAAGGTCATAATTTCCCAACAGCTCCACCTCCTCATTGATTGGTTAGGGGAAATCTAGGTATGAGTTGCGCATGGCGCAATTAGAGTTGTTAGTATGTCATCATAATTAGATAACAATCGCATAAAGGAATAAATGAGGGGCAATGCCATCCGACGTTAATCAAAGAAGAAACGTCTCAGGACTAATTCGCGACCTAGAGGTTTTAGAAGTGATTGGCTCGAGAGAGGCCATGGCCTCCGGTGGCCTTGGCGTAAATCGGGTGGCTGAGCTTTCGGCCAGGGATAAGGGTCAAATCTCCAGGACACTTGCGACCCTAGTGGACTCGGGGTTTGTGGAACGCGACCGTGAATCTGGCAAATACAGCCTTGGGTATCAGGTTTATGCCCTGGCGGCTAAAACGAGCGAAGCTAACTTGGTCAAGCAGGCCAACAAATTTTTGAGACAAGTCGTAGGCCTTACACATGAAACTGCCCACCTTTGTGTTCTAAGGGGTGGAAACGTTCTTACCCTGAAATCAGAGATGTCTCCCAGCGCCTTTAGGGGTGTCGGCTGGGAAGGCGTTTCTGTGGCAGCTGCTCCGACTTCTTCGGGACGCGCTCTGCTGAGCGATTGGGCGGAAATCGAAGTTAGAAGCTGGTATGCCGAGCATGCGGGGGACACCTTGGTAGTTCGATCCGAAAATGCACTGCCCCCCGGAATTGCTGCAATGAATTCAAGGGATGGCCAAACACCGCTAAAAACTAAAGTTAAAAACCTTGACGATTTACTTAAGGAACTTGCGGTCGTTAGGCGCCAGGGTTACGCACTAGTGGATGAGGAATTTGAACTTGGTTTGGTGGGAGCATCTGCGCCAATCCGAGACGCCAGCGGATTAATAGTGGCGGTCATAAACGTCAGTGCTCCAAAGACTCGAATTGGGGCCCACCTTCACCAGGTTGGGGAGATTGTGAAGAGGGTGAGCGCCGACGCCTCCGCACAACTCGGATACGTTGAGTAATAACCGAACCCAGCGCAATGACCAGGGCACCTAGTGGCATGTTCCAACTGAATGGCTCAGACAGCATGATCCATCCAATAACGAGCGACACCACCAGGGTTGGGTACGTTATAGAGCTCGCAATCGCGGAGCCGGCTCGCTCTAAAACTTGGAAGTGCCAAACATAAGCAATTCCCGTTCCCAAGCCGAGAATCAGGACTTGCCCAAGAATCCATGGGCTACTCGGAGTAGTGAAAGCCGAGACTCCGAAAAAGCCGACCTCAATGGCGAAAAGAATCGCTAGAACCAAGGCGGCTAGAAGGACCTGCACGTGAGCCATAGTCATGGGTGGATGGCCGAGCGGAGTGACCTTATTTCTGGCATACGGAATGGCGAATCCATAGCAACTAATGGCCAGAACTACAGCAGCCACACCAATCGGATCGTTTTCGCCAAGGTCACCAAAACCGACCCCGAGGGCTATCAAAGCGCCAATGAGTCCAGTAAAGAGACCAATAATCTGCCTTGGAATCAGCTTTTCTTGCCTAAAGACAATGGCAATCATCACCAGGGTCATGATCGGCGTTGCCGAGTTGATGATGGCGGCAATAACCGTGGAGACGTGGTTTTGAGCGAAAGCAAAAAGTGATCCGGGAATCACGTTCAAAAGCATCGCAAGAACAAAGAGTCTTCGCAAAAGCTGGCTAGGTAAATTCCTCAATTTGGGCAGCTGTCCGAGCATCAGCAACAGCGCCGCAAGTGCCAAAGATCCGATAATGTGCCTGGTGGCAGTTATCCCAATTGGGCTGGTTATAGAAAGGCCAGCCTCGGTATAAGCGAAAGAAGATCCCCACACGAAAGCAAGCAAAAAATACTGAATTAGCCACCCTTGAGGTGGGTTGATTGTTCTGAGCACGATACAGTGTGCGTCCGCCGATGCCAAAGCGCAAGAGGCTTGAAGCAAAATTAATTCGTGTCGCGATAATGCATATTTAAATCGTGAGGGTTTCTTGACGGCACGCCTGATTTTAGATGCTGATTTCCCGAACGCAGGAGCCTAAATATGTCACCCTTAAAAATTCTCAGGGTGGGTTGGTAGTTAAAAGATTTTTATTTTTTATGCCCTGCACGCCGGTCTTGCTAGCAGTTTGCGAGCCGCAGAAGTTCCAATCGAACCTTTGCCGATTCGTGCACCGCTGGAGGCTTCGTCGACACACTCATTGTGCCCAGAAGGATCTTTTATTTCCGCGAAGCCGGGTGATCGGCTCGCATGAAGACTCCCCCTTTTTCCAGTTCTTCTAACATCTGCTTAAGACGCTTTAGCCGAATCTCATTGCGTTCGGCCCGAATAACCCAATTTAAATAATCGTTTCTCTGGTAGCTGGGTCGATGATCAAAGTCCGCTCTTAATCCGCGCCGCTCCAGCTCCAATTTCACATCGGCCGGCATCTCCGGGGCTTTTGCACGAAGCTTGCCCTTTTTATTGCGCATATCCCGAGAGCTCATTAAGGGAGTTTACCTAAGTCACTCATCGGCCCACGCGTAAGGGTTGCTAGCAGTTCGGGCATAGCCTTTAATGATGACCAGTTATGAACAATTCCATGAGCTTGCTCAGTCCAGACGCTCGACCAGAGACTTCCTTGACACTCCGATAGCACCAGAGCTTTTAAATAAGGTCCTGTCAACTGGCCTAACCGCCCCGAGCTGGTCCAACACCAGACCCTTTCAGATCGCGATAGCTCAAAAAGAGCAGCGCAATCGACTCAGTGAGGCGCTAGTCAGTAGATTGCGGGATTCTGCAGAGCTTCCAGGCATGGGAGGAAATCCAGATTTTACGCACCAAAACCCTTACCCGGAAGTGCTTTTGCAGAGAAGCCAAAAGGTGGGCAAGGGCATCTACGACACCCTCCAAATAGATCGCACCGACTCAAAGGCTCGCCTCAACTTTCTTGAGCGCAACTACGAGTTTTTTGGAGCCCCAACTGCTCTGTTCTTTTTCACCCACCGGGGTCTTGACCAATTTGGGACTCTAGATCTCGGTCTATACATGGAGGCCACCATGTTGGCTGCAACTGCAAGTGGTCTCGGCACTTGCGCCCAGGGCTACCTAGGCAATTACCCGGACATTATTAGAGAAGAGTTTGAGGTTAGCGATGACTACGCCTTGGTTTGTGGCATGTCGATTGGCTATCCTTCAGATCACGCAATCAATAGCTGGCAGGCGGAACGCCTGGCTTTAGAAGAGCTGATAATCAAACCCTCTGCCGACTAAGAGACATCTAGCCACCTTGCGAATCGGCCCTCTTGAGGTCTTAAATTTGAGCTGGTACGAGGCAACTACCCAGAGGATTGCCAGAGAAGTCCCACTATTTACACACCGGACAAACAATTGCTCTTGTTAGTTTTGGGCCCCGGTGTGAATCTGTTGCATCGGAACTACTTCAAATTGAAAAGAGAATCGCAATGAGAAAAGCTAAGACACTAACAGCCCTTGCCGGCGTCGCAATCGCGGCGCTAGCGCTTACCGGATGTGCTCCGGCGGATGAGGAGACTGTAGAGCCGGTGGAGACCTCTGAGGTTGAAGAAGCGCCTACAGAAGAAGCCACAACCGAGGCTCCAGGCGACATCATTGATGTAGCCGTGGGTGCAGGAACGTTCACCACTTTGGCAGCGGCCTTGGCAGCGGCCGACCTAGTGACCACCTTGCAGGGCGATGGACCATTCACCGTTTTTGCACCAACTGACGAAGCATTTGCGGCATTGCCAGCTGGATTGTTGGATGCACTGCTTCTTCCAGAAAACGTTGGAGTATTGCAGGCAATTCTTACCTACCACGTAGTGTCTGGAACTGTTCTTGCGGCTGATGTCACAACCGGCGACGTCCCAACTGTTGAAGGCTCAAACATCGCGGTTGACACCTCGATGGGTGTTGTTCTGAATGGAACAGCCAATGTCACAGCTACCGACATCATGGCATCCAACGGCGTCATCCACGTGATCGATGCGGTCATCTTGCCACCAGGTCTAGATGTCGCACCATTGCTTGGCTAAAACAACTAAGTGATTCCAATAAAGCCGGAGAGAAATCTCCGGCTTTATTGCTTTAAATAGATTTCAATGGAAGTTATTTACTCAACCGGAGCAAGGCGATCAACCGCAGTTCTGATTATCTGCTTTTGGTCTTCAGTAAGCGGTCCGTAGCTAATCGAAACGACTCCAGATTCGCCGGCCTCAACATACGTGACCGCTTCGAAGTAACCATCTACCACGCTGTACCTAACGACACTGATTCCAAACTCACCAAAGTCCTGGGTGGTTTCAAATACTTCATCTTCAGCGAGATATTCGACAGCTATACCGGCCTCAGCCCCCGCCTCCTCAGACAGGGCGTAAGTATTGCTCGCCGCACAAACCGCGAACCAGTCGGTTTCATAAATCAGTTCGTAGGTATCTTCCGGTTGAAAATATGCGGCGCTATAGCCTTCGTAACCTTCGTCCTTGGGAACCAGTACCTGTTCGAAACCGGATGTTCCGGTCTCAATTTCGGAGACCCCAAACTCGAGCGCTCGACTACAGCTCTCATCGGCAATGAGCCTAAAGTCACTAGCCGAATAGCCTTGAGCAGGGTCCGTTGGCGTCTGAATGGTCTCTGAGTCCAAAGGGTTGGAACCGCAGCCGGCTAGCAAAACTAGTGGGAGTGCAATAAGTAGAATGTGCCTGGGCACGGTACCTCCCTAAATGCATGCCGCCTAAAAACGGCCAATACCCCAATGCTATGGGAACAGCGAAGATGCTAGATACCCATCCGATCGCAACTGTTGACGGATAGCGAGAGTCTGTTTATCTGCTTAGAGTGAACATCGATACCGCGGCGGAATGAATACAAGCAAGCCCTGTTGCATTTTATGTACGACTCGAGACTTTCGTTCCGTATGTAACCGAGATCGAACAATTGAGGAAATCATGACAGACAAAAACATAGTTGAAGTAGCAGTAGAAGCCGGATCATTCACCACTTTGGCAGCAGCACTTGGTGCAGCAGGCCTAGTTGAGACACTGCAGAGCGCAGGTCCATTCACCGTCTTCGCACCGACCGACGACGCATTCGCAGCCCTTCCGGAGGGTCTAGTAGCAGCACTATTGCTCCCAGAAAACGTCGATGCCCTAAAGGCAATCCTTACCTACCACGTAGTTTCAGGCAAGGTACACGCAGCAGACGTCACCACCGGTGATGTTCCAACCGTTCAGGGTTCAACAATGGCAGTTGACACCTCGGAGGGTGTAGTTATCAATGGCACCGCCAAGGTAACCGCAACCGACATAGCAGCATCTAACGGTGTTATCCACGTAATTGACTCAGTGCTAGTTCCAGCAGGAATCGACCCAGCAGCGTTGCTTGCATAATTCACACATAATCTAAACAACTGAGCCAGGGATAAAACCCTGGCTCAGTTGTTTAATGAAGATTTTTCATTAAGGTAATGAAAAACCCTCCCGCTGCCGGGAGGGTTTTTCACTTTGTGGAGACTAGGGGGGTCGAACCCCTGACCCCCTGCTTGCAAAGCAGGTGCTCTACCAACTGAGCTAAGTCCCCATAGCGAGACCTCCCTTTAGGAAAGTCATCACCGTGGGCCTAGGAGGACTTGAACCTCCGACCTCTTCATTATCAGTGAAGCGCTCTAACCACCTGAGCTATAGGCCCATAGAGCAGTGCAACATTACTAAAGAAAAGCCAACTAAACAAACCGAAGTTGCTAGTTGTTTGTAAAGGTGACTGAAACCCCGCCAATAATCTTCGAAATCAGGTTGAAAAGTGCGGCCCAGATGGCTACAAGGGCTGTGGTGAGCACGATATTCAAAAGTGCCAGGGTGAGCGCTGTGGACATCACACTTCCGAAAGAGAATTGCTCCTCTATGTTCACGCTACTTCCATCACCCAATATGCTCCCAAGTAGATCACCAAAAGAGGAGAATATACCCGAGTTGGCCAGAACTGCCCAAATCAACCAAGCACCGATGATTGTGGCAATACCCAATGCGATAGAAACCAAGAAGCCAGCCTTTACCGCTGACCAAATGTCGATGCTGCGGAGTTTTAGCCTGACCTGCTTGGTCTGCTCCCTAGGTCCCTTATTCCGGTTGAACAGTGATGTCAACTGCTTCTCCTTCTGTTTCTGGATCCAACGAGCTCTCTAGATTACGCTCTGCATTCCTTGCTAAGGAAAGAACCGAATCAGAATCCTCGAAGCGAGCAAATACGACCCCCATAGTGTCTCTGCCCTTTGCCGGAACTTCACTGGCATTGGTTCTGATTACTTTGCCCGAAGCGAGCACGACCAAAACCTCGTCGGTGGCCCCAACAATCAATGCACCGATTAAATCGCCTCGCTTCTCATCGAGTTTGGCCACCTTAATTCCAATGCCACCGCGTTTTTGAACGCGGTATTGATCGGCCGCAGTGCGCTTTGCGTAGCCGCCTTCTGTGACAACAAATACAAAGCCGGCTTCGCCGATCACTGAAGCCGACAAAAGCTGATCCTCCCTGCGGAAGGCCATTCCGATTACTCCGGAGGTGTCGCGGCCCATTGGTCGCATCGAATCGTTACCAGCGCTAAAGCGAATCGACATACCCTTTTTAGAAACCAAGAGCAAGTCGTTTTCCTCGCTCACAAGCATCGCGTTCACTAGCTCATCGCCCTCGCGCAGCTTGATGGCGATGATTCCACCGGTCCTCGGGGTGTCATAGAGCTCCAAAGCTGTCTTTTTCACAAGACCCGATCTAGTCGCGAGGACCAAATAAGGCTCGACCTGGTAATCCCTGAGATCCAAGACTTCAACCACTCGCTCATCTGGCTGCAACGCCAACAGGTTTGCAACGTGCTGACCCTTGGCATCTCGCCCGGATTCCTGCACCTCGTAATCCTTAGAGCGATAAACCCGACCGGTATTGGTGAAGAACATGAGCCAGTGGTGGGTGGTGGTCACGATGAAGTTTTGAACGACATCATCGGCCCTCAAATTCGCGCCCTTCACGCCACGACCACCGCGGTGCTGGACGCGATAATTGTCACTCTTTGTGCGCTTTATGTAGCCGCCAGAGGTAAGGGTAACTACCATCTCCTCCTCAGGAATTAGATCCTCCATCGAAACATCGGAGTCAAAGCCCATCAAGATTTCGCTGCGACGATCGTCGCCGTAACGAGAAACAATCTCGGCCAACTCGTCTGAAACAATCTCACGCTGCACGTCGGCGTCTCCGATGATGCGCAGGAACTCCAGGATTTGCCTCTCAAGTTCAGCGGATTCATCAATAATCTTTTGACGCTCCAAGGCGGCGAGTTGGCGTAGCTGCATATTCAAGATTGCTCGCGCTTGCAGCTCGTCAATCTTTAGCATTTCAATCAGACCCTCGCGAGCTTCTTCGACAGTAGCGCTCCTACGAATCAGTGCAATTACGTCATCTAGGTTGTCTAGCGCCTTGAGGTAACCGCGCAAAATGTGGGCGCGCTCCTCCGCCTTGCGCAATCGATACTGAGTGCGACGAACAATTACCTCAATCTGATGGGTCACCCAGTGGGTAATAAAACCATCAATTGACAGTGTCCTTGGAATGCCGTCAACCAGTGCCAGCATGTTGGCACCGAAGTTGTCTTGAAGTTGGGTGAACTTATAAAGGTTATTTAGAACGACCCGGGCGACTGCGTCACGCTTGAGGACAATAACTAGCCGCTGGCCGGTTCGACCAGAGGTTTCATCACGAATATCCGCGATGCCGGTGAGTTTGCCCTCCTTAACCAACTCGGCAATCTTGAGCGCCAAGTTGTCTGGGTTCACTTGGTAAGGCAGCTCGGTAACTACGAGGCAGTTACGGTTTTGAATTTCTTCAACACTTACAACGGCTCGCATTGTGATTGAACCGCGGCCGGTACGGTAGGCATCTTCGATGCCGCGGCGCCCGAGAATCTGAGCTCCAGTTGGGAAATCTGGACCCTTGACTATTTTGATGAGCTCTTCAATTAGTTCTTCGCCGACAATTTCTGGGTTCTTTAGCACGAACTGAGCGGCTGCAGAAACTTCCCGAAGGTTGTGAGGCGGGATGTTTGTTGCCATTCCCACCGCGATACCGATAGAACCGTTGACCAAAAGATTCGGAAACCTAGAAGGCAAAATGGTTGGTTCCTGGGTGCGTCCATCGTAATTGTCTTGAAAATCGACGGTTTCCTCGTCAATGTCCCGAACCATTTCCATGGCCAGGGGGGCCATTTTGCACTCGGTGTATCTAGGCGCAGCGGCCGGATCGTTACCTGGAGAACCAAAATTTCCCTGGCCCGAAACAAGTGGGTACCGAAGGTTCCAGTCCTGAACTAAACGAACCAATGTGTCGTAGATGGCAGTGTCACCGTGCGGGTGATACTGACCCATAACATCTCCAACTACCCGGGAGCACTTTGAGAATTGCTTGTCCGGGCGGTAGCCACCGTCGTACATCGCATATAAGACCCTGCGGTGAACGGGCTTTAGGCCGTCTCTAACATCAGGCAAGGCCCGTCCGACGATAACGCTCATTGCGTAGTCGAGGTAGCTTCGCTGCATTTCGACTTGAATGTCGATTTGTTCTACTTTGTCCATCTGGTTTTCAGTCATCTTCTACTCCTAGATATCCAAGAAGCGAACGTCTTTGGCGTTTCGCTGTATGAAGTTTCGGCGCGACTCCACGTCCTCACCCATCAAGGTCGAGAAGATTTCGTCTGCCAGCGCGGCATCGTCCAGAGTTATTTGCAAAAGAGTTCGAGTGGCCGGGTTCATCGTGGTCTCCCACAACTCGTCGTAGTCCATTTCGCCAAGACCCTTATAGCGTTGGATTGCGTTCTCTTTTGGGATACGCTTTCCAGCAGCTTGTCCCTCAGCTAGTTTCGCCTCTCGTTCAGAATCCGTAAAGACGTATTCGTGCTCGGAATTGGACCACTTGATTTTGAAAAGCGGTGGCTGTGCCATGTAGACATATCCGTGTTCAATCATTGGGCGCATGTACCTAAATAACAGTGTCAACAACAAGGTGCGAATGTGCTGGCCATCGACGTCAGCGTCCGCCATCAAAATGCACTTGTGATACCTGATTTTGGAAACGTCGTAGTCCTCGCCAATGCCGGTTCCGAAAGCTGTAATCAGCGCCTGCACTTCGTTGTTGGCGAGCGCCCTATCGAGCCGCGCCTTTTCGACATTCAAAATTTTTCCGCGCAGCGGCAGGATTGCCTGAGTCTCAGGATCACGGCCACGAACCGCAGAGCCCCCAGCGGAGTCACCCTCCACAATGTAAATCTCTGAGAGAGCAGGGTCTCTCGACGAACAGTCTCTTAGTTTGCCTGGCATACCGCCGGATTCCAACAGGCCTTTGCGCCTAGTGGCCTCGCGAGCCTTGCGAGCGGCCATGCGGGCGCTAGCAGCTTGGATCGCTTTGCGAATGATCTCCTTGGCCTGTATCGGGTTTCTCCCCAGCCAGTCCCCAAGCTGGTCGTTGACGACTTTCTGAACAAAGGCCTTAGCCTCAGTGTTGCCAAGTTTGGTTTTTGTCTGACCTTCGAATTGTGGCTCGGTTAGCTTTACTGAAATAACAGCAGTTAGCCCCTCACGGACGTCATCACCAGTTAGGTTCTCGTCTTTTTCTTTGAGTATTGACTTCTCGCGCGCATATTTATTAAGAAGAGAGGTCATGGCTGCGCGGAAACCCTCCTCGTGGGTTCCACCCTCGTGGGTGTTTATGGTGTTCGCGTAAGTGTGAACTCCCTCGTTGTAACCAGTGGTCCACTGCATTGCAATCTCGACCGACATGTTCTTTTCGGAGTTTTCTGTTTCGATGGATATGATCTCATCGTGCACCAATTCGACCTTTTTGGCGGCATTCAAATATTCGACGTAGTCGATCAAGCCTTTTTCATACATGTAACTGTCGTTTTCACCAGATCGTTCGTCTCTAAGGTTTATGCGAAGACCTTTATTCAAAAAGCACATCTGCTGAAAACGTTGTCTTAGGGTTTCGTACTCAAATACGACTGTTTCAAAAATGTCAGTGCTCGGGGTGAACTCGATTGTGGTTCCGGTGAGGTCGGTTTTTTCTCCTTTTTCAAGCGGTGCATCCGGCACTCCGATTGAGTAGCTTTGTCGCCAGACAAAACCTTCGCGGCGAATTTCCACCTCAAGCTTTGATGACAGGGCGTTTACTACCGAAGCCCCGACCCCGTGAAGGCCTCCGGAAACCGCATAACCGCCGCCACCGAACTTACCTCCAGCGTGTAAGACAGTGAGAACTACCTCTACGGCTGGCCTCTTTTCAATGGGATGCATTCCGACAGGAATACCGCGCCCGTTGTCGGTGACGCGAATGTGGCCCGACCCGGTGATAAGAATATCGATGTTGTCGCAATAGCCAGCAAGTGCTTCATCTACAGAGTTGTCCACTATTTCATAGACCAGGTGGTGAAGTCCTCTGGGCCCAGTGGAACCGATGTACATACCGGGCCTCTTGCGAACCGCCTCGAGTCCCTCAAGTACTTGGATATCCCCGGCGTCATAAGATTTTTTTTCTTCAGTCATATTCAGTTACTTTCCGATTCGGTTAACTCCACGTAAATGCGGTCCTAGGGCCGACTTAGATTCGGGTTTACTAACCTTTTTATCCTACCTTAGAAGCCCCAAAAGTACCTGTGTGTGGTCCCTAGCCATATGTGTCCCGCGGACCGCGTCCTGGAACCGAGCGCGGCCCCTTCTTCCAGCTCGGGGCCGTCGGACCAATAAAGCGTATGTCCGTTACCTGAAGCTTGGGGTGTAGTTCAATCAACTTGTCTAATATCTTGGGTTGCAAAAGTCTAAGCTGAGTTGCCCAAGCGGTGGATCGGCAGCGAACGGTGAGAATCCCATTTATAAGCTCCTCGGGCCCTGATGCTGCAGCCGAATCGATACCAACGACTCCTTCCCAGTTTGCAAAAAGGGCCGCCTGGTCGAGTCGAGTGTTCCAGCGAAACTGATCCACGAGCTCGTCTAAAGATTTAGCAGCTGTTACAACATCTCGACCCTTATCAAATGGTTGGGATCCGCGGACGGTGTTTTTTTCTCGTCTCTTGGCATCTCGCGACTTATAACCCACCGAACCTTTTATATATGAGCTGAAAAAGCGATCGGCGAGTTCGAAATTTAACTTAGCCAACGATCTCGCCTCCAAAAACCTTATGGATAGCGCTCCAATCTAAATTGGGAGTCACCGCAAGATCTGCGGAGGTTATTAGAACCTGTTCGTTTTTCGAAACGAATTTAGTAAGCCTTTCGCGCCTTCC
>JBDNID010000230.1:0-4632 GCA_041688475.1 Aquiluna sp. | reverse complement strand
GCGGTTAGGCCTTCTGGTAGGGCAGCTACCAGAGCGTTGTAAACATCCTCTGCGGTGGTTTCTGAGGCTTCCGGGTTAAAGTACTGCAGAAGGTTTCCGGAATACTCTGGGAACAGATCAACCTCCCCGGCCACAATCGCTGGCACGTAAACATCACGTTGCCCAAGCGAGAATTGGCGTTCTACTTGGAAGCCCGCATCCTCTAACACCAGGGCGTATGCCTCGGCCACGATTTCATTGGAGTAGTAGGCCTGAGAGCCGATAACGATGGTTTCGCTCCCGGCATCAGCGCAACCCGCCAGGCCCAAAATTGCTACTGCACTCAGAGCTATGGAACTCTTTGTCATTTTTTTCATTATTTCTACCTATCTATTTCTACTGCGGCCAGTTTAACCGCGGTAAGTTTTTGAGCGAATCCGATGAGTCGATCGCCCAGGATTGTTATAAAGACGATGATCACGGCGCTTGCAGTGACCTGAGCGAAATCCCTCAGCGCCAAGCCCTGAATGATTCCGAACCCAAGACCCCCGAGCCCAATAAGCGGTGCTAAGACCACGGTTGACACGACTTGGATGTAGGCAATTCTTACCCCACCAATAATCGATGCTGCCGACAGCGGCAGCTCAACGTGCCAAATTAGCTGTTGAGCGGTCATTCCTTGGGCCTTGGACGCCTGACTAATAGTCTGCGGGATAGCTTTGATGCCGGCATAAGAGCCCGCAAGAATCGGAGGTATGGCAATTATGATCAAAGCCAAAGTCACGGCAAAGCCCCTAAATTCAATCCCCATAAACATAACTAGCGCAAAGAGTAATCCCATCGTTGGAATCGCTCTGGAAATCGAGGATATGGCAACCACCACCGCTTCACCCTTACCCAAGTGACCAATGGCAACCCCGATTGGCACAGCAATCAAAGCCGCAATCAGGATTGCGGAAAAGCTGAGTGTCATGTGCTCAAAGAATAGGTTCACCAGCCCATAGCGCCCCTCCCAGTTGGTCACATCAAATAACCACTGCCAGATTTCGGCGATGCTAAGCATGTTGCACCGACTTTTTGCTCCACGGGGTCAGCACTTTATTTAGGAACCAGAGCCCCGCATCAAGCACAATCGCAATCACAAAAATTGCAAATAACCCAGTGACGATCTCATCGGCTATTTTGCGCTGAAATCCGTCCAAAAATAGGTAGCCGAGGTTACGAACTCCAACAACTGCCCCGATTGAGGCCATGGACACGGTGCTTGCAGCAGCAACCCTTAGGCCGGCTATCAAACCCGGAATCGCTAGCGGTAGCTCCACGTGGATAATTCTTTGCCAAGGGCTCATGCCCTGAGCTCTGGCGATAAAGATAGCGGGGGCGGGAACTTGATTAAAAGCATCTCTGGCTGAGAAAAACATTGAGGCAACGACATAAAGACTTAGTGCAATCACCACGTTTATGGGGCCAACATAGTTTGTGCCAATTAGTGCCGGTAGGGCCACAAACAACGCCAGTGAGGGAATTGCGTAGAGTGCGCCAAGGGTGCCATTAACTGAACCTGCAAAACGCTTGGGCACAATTCTTGCCAAGAAAATGGCTATGACGGAGCCAATCACGAGCGGGATTAGAGATACCCAAAGGTGTGTGATCGTGAGATCAAAGATTAGTTCGAGGTTCTTTAGCGCCCATTCCATTTAGACACCGAGCAGCTTTTTGACAAACTCGTTTGAGGGGGCGGCCTTTATCTCCGAGGGTGTGCCAGCTTGCTCAATTTTGCCGTTATCCGATAGCACTACAAGCTGGTCGGCGAGCTTGAGAGCTTCGAGTCGATCGTGGGTGATAAACATGATCGTGAGCCCAAGACTCAGTTGGATGCGAATCAGCTCGTCTTGTAATTCCTCTCGAACAATCGGATCGACAGCCCCAAAGGGCTCATCCATCAAAAGAATATTTGGCTTTATAGCAAGTGCTCTGGCTACTCCGACTCTTTGCTGCTGGCCACCGGAAAGCTGTGCTGGGTAGCGATCGTGAAACTCCTGATCTATCCCAACTAAATTCAGCATATCTTTGGCGTTTTGCAGTGCCTCAGTTTTAGTTTGACCAGAAATTTCTGCAATTAGCCTGATATTTTCCAGCACCCTCTTATGGGGCAAAAGCCCAACCTCTTGCATCACGTATCCAATTGATCGGCGCAGCTTCACTGGTTCTAGCTCCGATATGTCATTCGAATCGATGAAGACAGCACCCCCGGAAGGCTCCACCATTTTATTGACCATGCGTATCAAGGTGGTTTTGCCCGATCCCGATAGGCCCATCAAAACTGTTATTTTTCGAGTCGGCAAAATAAGTGAGAAGTCTTTTACTGCTTCGGCTTCGCCAAAGCTCTTAGAGACGCGTTTAAATTCAATCAAAGCCTGGCCCCCAGCTAAGACTTAGCTTTTGGTTACCTCAACGCCACGCCAAAATGCGACGTGTCCGGCGATGTTTGAAGCTTTCTCTTTTGGCTCACGGTAGGTAAAGGCTGAGTCTGTGTTGATTTCGCCATCAACATTTAGGTTAAAGTAGGCCGCTTCGCCTTTCCAGGGACAGGTTGATTTCATACTCGAATCGCTTAGGTAGTCCAGGTTCACCGAATCCATAGGGAAATACTGGTTGCCCTCAACCTCAACAGTGTCGTCCGACTGGGCAATTACTTTGCCATTCCATCTAGCTACATACATTGTTTACCTCCTTGGTAAAAACTATTCAAATTTTCTAACCTAAACGGCGAGTGAATAGTTCCCCCCGGATCCAATGCTTCTAAACCTAGCCTCAATTCGAACTTCCGCCCGAATTAGTTTTTTGCCGCGGAGCGAGCTATTCGGTCTCGTAAAGCGATTGCCAAACCATCGCCAGCTGGCGGCAAGATTCGCACCACTTTTAGGTCCAGTTCGTCTGCCATTCGGAGAGAGGCGTAAAGAGCTCGCGCGAAGTCTTGCAAGGTCTCAGGCTCGCAGAGCCTGATTGCGCCCTGCGGGGTCGGAAGATCGCTCATTGCAATTAGTCCTTCATCGGCTAGCGCGGTTCCACCAACCAGCACCTTGGCCTTGGGGGAGTAGTGCTGTTTATGTGAGCCTGATACTCGCAATGCTTGCTCTCGGGTTTCAGTCACAACAATTCCAGTCGAAGTCTCAATCATCTCGGAGGTAATGGCTCCTGGCCTCAGGATTTCCGGGTTGGATCCAGTGCAGTCGATGATGGTGGATTCAACTCCAACCTGGGATGCTCCGCCATCCAGAATCAGATCGGTCGGTTCAAGATATTTTCTAAGTTCAGACTCCACTGCTGATTTGCTGGTGGGTGATACGGCCCCGTACCGATTGGCACTGGGAGCCGCAAGGCCGTGACCTCCAAGTTTCTGAAACTCCAAAATCAGCGATAGTGCCATTGGGTGATTTGGAACTCGTAGGCCCACGCTGTCTTGCCCTCCGGTTATGAAATCCTTAGCATTTTGACTTCTGGGCAGTATCAATGTCATCGGACCAGGCCAGTAATCCCGCATTAGCGCGTGAGCATAATCGGGGGTTGATCTTGCCCAAAATAGAACATCACTGGAGTTGGCAATGTGGACTATAACCGGGTGATCACTTGGCCGGTTCTTCACCTTATAGATTTTGCCGACCGCCAAGGGGTTCTCGGCATCAGCTCCTAAGCCGTAAACAGTTTCGGTTGGAAAAGCCACCAGGCCACCTTTAAGCAGCAGCCGAGCGGCCTCTTTAACTAATAAGTTACTCGTGCCTAATCCAATGTGATTCACGTTGCATATCGTATGCGCTTGTTTCCTCAGCTCTGGGCCGCAGGTTTTAAATTGCGCGATTCTAGAAGCGAAGCTCCGCAGCAACTGTCGCAAAACTCGCTAGGTGCTCGGCCGGAACGAAACTAACGAGACCGCCGTTGGTCAAGGTTGCCCTGACAGCTAGCTCAACTCTTGGCTCATTGGTTTGTTCCTCGGCGATCACTAGCTGTGCGACCCTTCCAGCCTCAGCCAGCTCTAGGACCTCTTGGATACCTCCAACGTAGGTGCCCTCACTTTTTGCAAGATCTAGGTTTTTAACGACCAGCTCATTTTGGTTTCTGAAGTGCTGCTGAATGCTTGGCCAGACTTTTTGAGATAGCTGCCCCTCTGACATAAAGTCATAGCTTCCTTCGATGGCAACTGCCGGCTTTTGATTGGGGCCACATCTTTCCAGAATGCCAAAAAGCGCTCCACCCCGGTAGCGACTAGCGGCAAGGTCTCTTTGGTTTGAGTCTTTGATAGAGCTTCTGCAACGCTTCGAAAGAACTTGCGGTGCTCTTCATCTTCAACCACCGAGGTGCGCTGGCCAAAATCGGTCGGCAGACCCTGCTCGCCGCCGCGGCCCAAGTGTTCGATGGGGAAATCTTCATGGATCTCGGTCAATGTTTCTCTATCCCCGCGGAATAACTTGGTGGGGGACTCCGAGAGAACCAGAAGGTGGTACTCAAAAGACTTATTTGCGGTTCTAGCTAGCTCTGAGATGGAAAAACTGTTTGAAACGCTCGCCTGCAGTATCGGCTGGTGGTTGAGGTTGTATTTCCAGTAACCATTAGCGGAAACAAGAAGTGCAAGCCCATCCATCGTGTTATTCCAGT
>JBDNID010000229.1:0-3110 GCA_041688475.1 Aquiluna sp. | reverse complement strand
GAATCAAGCGAACGGTTGAATACTGTAACCAGCTACCGGTCCCGGAGCGCAGCCCATACGGTGGCGACCTGGTTTACACCGCATTCTCCGGCTCGCATCAAGATGCGATTAAAAAAGGATTCGATCAGATGGCTCGGGATGCCGCGGTAGCTAACTCGTCGGTAGATTCATTCACCTGGGGTGTTCCATATCTGCCGATTGACCCAAAGGATGTCGGCAGGAACTACGAGGCCGTGATTCGGGTTAATTCACAATCGGGTAAGGGTGGGGTTGCTTATCTTCTCAAGACCGATCACAACCTAGATTTGCCTCGAAAGCTGCAGATTGAATTCTCCAAAGTCATCCAGGGTAAAGCCGATCAGCATGGTGGGGAAGTAACCTCCGAGCAGATTTGGCATAGTTTCCAAGATGAGTACCTACCTGCAGGCGCTGGCTCTCATAAGTGGGGTCGCTTTGAACTCAGGAAGATGCGTTCCGAGAGTGCCATGGATGGCATTGTGAAGCTCGATGTCACCCTCCGAGATTTAGAACAAGAGATTAGCTCCGTAGGTGCCGGAAACGGACCCATATCCGCTTTTCTTGATGTTCTAAGCCAGCACGGTGTTGCAGCGAAGCTTTTGGATTATGTTGAACACACACTTTCGGCCGGGGGAGATGCGCAAGCTGCCGCCTACATCGAGCTCGAGGTTATGGGAAGAAATCTCTGGGGGGTCGGTATCGATGGCGACATCTCCACAGCCTCCTTGAAGGCACTAATTTCTGCGGTGAATCGAGCAATTCGAGGCTAGCTTCCGGGGGAATTGACTATGCGTGATGGATACTTGTTGAATGCCGTACTACCGAGATGAAGCGATAATACTTCGCACTCATAAGCTTGGGGAGGTTGATCGAATCCTCACCGCCCTTTCGAAAAATCACGGCCAAATCAGGGCGGTTGCGAAGGGCGTGAGGAAGACAACCAGTCGTTTTGGCGCGAGGCTGGAACCTTTCATGGTGGCCGATCTGCAGCTCTACGAGGGTAAGAATCTTGACACTGTTTCGCAGGTCGAACAGCTAGCAAATTATGGCGCCGGGATTGTGTCTGACTACGCAACCTATACGGCGGCTTCGGCAATTGTTGAGGCAGCGGAAAGACTGACTCGCGAAACTTCAACCTCTCAGCACTACATGCTCTTATTAGGAGCGCTCCGCACTCTCTCACAGGGAGTCCAGCCGGCTAGTCAGGTTCTAGACAGTTACCTTCTTAGAGCCCTAGCGCTATCGGGTTGGGTGCCCGATCTGGATTCATGTCAAGGGTGCGGGGATCTAGGGCCGATTGCATTTTCCATTCACACTGGGCACGTAAGTTGCAATGATTGCACGCTGCCAGGCTCGGTCAGACTCGGTGATAGTGGCCTGAAATTGATGAATAATCTTTTGCGGGGCGAATGGGGACAGGTCGAAATGGCGGATGCAAGCGTGAAAACCACGGTTAGTGGAGTTATAGCCGGATATCTGCAGTGGCAGCTGGAGCGCGGCCTCAAATCCCTGAATCACGTTGAGCGCTGATGGTTGAATTATTTGATTCGGAGCGCAAGCCTCCCGAATTCGGAGCTTTGCCAAGGCACATTGCAATTGTGATGGATGGTAATGGCCGCTGGGCTAATCAGCGCGGGCTTACCAGAACCGAGGGTCATAAGGCGGGCGAGGCAGCCCTACTGGAGTTTGTCGCGGGAGCCATTGAGGCGGGAGTTACCAACATTACTGCCTACGCTTTTTCAACTGAAAACTGGAAGCGATCCCCCGAGGAGGTGCGCTTTCTGATGGGCTACAACAAGGATGTTCTCAGAAGAAGGCGGGACCTTCTAAACAGCTGGCAGGTTCGAATTCGCTGATCGGGAAGAACCCCGAAATTGTGGCCTTCTGTCACAGCCGAGCTGCTGGAAGCTCAGGAGCGCACTAAAAATAACAAAGGCCTAACTTTGACGATGGCGGTGAATTACGGGGGGCGTCAGGAGATAGTAGACGCGGTGAACCAAATCAACTCAAAGGTCGCGTCGGGAAGACTCAAACCCGGCTTGATCTCCGAAAAGAGCCTAGCAAAACACCTGTACGTCCCCGAATTGCCAGATGTGGATCTTTTTTTACGCTCCTCAGGAGAGCAGCGCAGTTCAAACTTTATGATCTGGCAATCGAGCTACGCTGAATATTTGTTCTTGCCAGAACTGTGGCCGGACGTCACCCGTGAAATACTCTGGTCCGCGGTTTTGGAATATGGCAGAAGGCAGCGCCGCTTCGGTCAAGCTTCGGATGCTCCGCTAAACTAGAAAAAGCCTAAATAGGCGGTTATTCACTGGAGATAAATGGCAGTTCAAAAACTAGATCAGGTTATTTCGCTAGCAAAGCGTCGCGGCTTTGTGTTTCAAGCCGGCGAGATTTACGGTGGGTCGCGGTCGGCTTGGGACTACGGCCCGCTTGGCGTCGAGCTTAAAGAGAACATAAAGCGCCAATGGTGGCGTTCGATGGTCTCTGGTCGCGAAGACGTGGTTGGCTTGGATTCGTCGATTATTTTGCCTCGCAGAGTTTGGGAAGCTTCCGGTCATGTCGAAGCTTTTGTGGATCCGCTAATCGAATGCACAAGCTGCAACAAAAGATTTCGCGCGGACCATCTCGAAGAGGCCTTTGAGGAAAAAAAAGGCCGGCCTCCAACTTCGATGGCCGAGATTGCTTGCCCGAACTGCGGCAATAAGGATATATGGACCGAACCTAAAAGTTTCAACGGGCTCCTAAAAACTTCACTTGGTCCCGTTGAGGATGAATCCGGAATGCACTACCTGAGGCCGGAAACCGCCCAGGGTATTTTTGTGAATTTTAATAATGTTCTGAACGCCTCTCGCATGAAGCCTCCGTTCGGGATTGGCCAGATGGGCAAGAGCTTTAGAAATGAAATCACGCCGGGAAACTTTATTTTCCGCACCCGCGAATTTGAACAAATGGAAATGGAGTTTTTCGTTAAGCCTGGCGAAGACGAAACCTGGCACGACTATTGGATTAATGAGCGGTTCAATTGGTATGTGAACTTGGGCATTAACCCTGAGAACCTCAGGCTCTTGGAGCATCCAAAGGATAAG
>JBDNID010000228.1:0-1086 GCA_041688475.1 Aquiluna sp. | reverse complement strand
TCTCAGAAACTCACGGGGCACAAGGTCCACCCTGTCGGTCACAATCCCGTGTGCGCCAAATTCGATGAGTTTGCGCATCTGATCCGCATCGTTGATTGTCCAATAGTGAAGCTCTACGCCGAGTCCGGAAACCCTGGTTATGAAAGATTTGCCATCGAACCGAAGCGGGCCCTTGCTTACCGGAATCTGCAGGGCCGCAATGCCTCTGAGTTGACGCCTCAGGCCGATTCCAAACAGAACGTAATGCGATATCCAAACTCCTAAAACCGTTAGGGCGGAGCTAGAGCTCGGGACTGGTTTCGATAACCCCGCGAGAGTTGCCAGTCTTCTGGAATTAGAGAAGCTTGTGACAAGAACTCTTTGATGTGCTTGATTCTGCTCGATAGCAGCGACGGTTGCAGCAATCGCGGCTTGAGTCTTGATATCTAAATTCAGTCTTACCTCGGGTAACGCCCCAAGAACCTCTTCGAGAGTGGGGACCCGTCCACCATTTTTGAGCTCAATTAACTGAAGTTCGGCGAGTGTGAGCTTTGCAACCAATTTGGAGGAGTTTGAAACACGTGAGAGATCAGCATCGTGAAACAAGACGGCGTGGCCGTCGGAGGTGGCTTGGACGTCAGTTTCAATGTGAGTAGCGCCTCTACTAATTGCCTCTAAAAAGCTTTCGAGTGTGTTTTCGCTCACATCATTGCGATGCATGTGTAACCCACGATGAGCAAGGATTCGAGGCTGCTTGCCTTCGAAATATTTCGATTCCAGCATCTTGATTCACTTTCGGCCATAGCATTTGGAGGTGCATAAGAAATCCTTACCAATAAGGCTAGTGAACCTATTGGTGGGATTGGCCTTTTACGGCCTAGGGCTCGCAATAATGGTGAAGGCGAGCGTAGGGGTTCCGCCATGGGATGTGCTCTCGCAGGGCTTGGCAACTCAACTCGGATTGTCATTTGGGCAGGCCACCATTCTGGTGAGCGCACTGGTGCTTTTGTTTTGGATTCCGCTTCGAGTAAAACCCGGTTTGGGCTCGATTCTGAATGCGCTTTTGGTCGGTTTATTTGCCGATTTGGCATTGCCCTTGCTGCCCAC
>JBDNID010000227.1:0-2177 GCA_041688475.1 Aquiluna sp. | reverse complement strand
CGCTTACTACTGCGGGTTTGCGACTTAGCACAACTCCAGAGGCGTCGATTAATGCGCTGCGACGATTGTCACCGTGGATCAGAGCCACCTGATCAAGCTCTCTCGAAACGGTGTTTTTTAGTAGCTGTTCGGACTGGAGTAACTTTTGCAAATCTTCAATCTCTTTGCGAAGTAGATCCGCCTCACCCTCAAGCTCCATCAAGCTAAACCGGGTGAGCCTTCGGAGCCTCAATTCCAATATGTAATCAGCCTGTAAATCGCTCAGATCGAAGATTGATCTCAATCTTTCTCTCGCGACCTCTGCCGTGTCGCTCGAGCGAATCACCTCAATCACTTCGTCAATATTAAGAACGGCTATTTGAAGACCTTCGAGAAGATGCACCCGTGCAAGCCGTTTGTCCAACCGGTTTTGACTCCGACGCTTGGTAACTTCGAATCGGTGAGTCAGATAGACCTCGAGAAGCGCCTTGAGTGGCAGCTGTTGAGGCCTGCCTTTCACAAGCGCAACATTATTTATGCCAAAGCTTTCCTCAAGGGGGGTGAAGCGATATAGGGCTTCGATAACCGAGTTGGGATCGAAACCGGACTTGAGCTCGACGATTAGCCGAAGCCCGTTTTCGCGATCAGTGAGATCTACTATGTTGTGGATACCTTCAATCTTTTTGGCATTGACCGCATCGCGAATCTTGTCGGTCACTCGCTCTGGACCCACCAGGTATGGCAGCTCTGTAACCACCAAACCTGTTCGTCTCGGCCCCACCGATTCAACAGATATTTTGGCTCTTGTCCTAAAGGTGCCCCGCCCGGTGTCGTAAGCCTCTCTAAGAGTCTCGGTGACCAAAATCACACCGCCGGTTGGAAGATCAGGACCGGGCATGAATTCCATGATCTCATCTAACGTGGCCTGCGGGTTTTTAATCAATAGTTGCAATGCAGCCACCACCTCGCGCAGGTTATGCGGCGGCATATTGGTCGCCATTCCGACCGCAATACCGCTGGCTCCATTTACCAAAAGATTAGGAAAAGCGGCGGGTAATACCTCCGGCTCGGTGAGTTGAGCATCGTAGTTCTGCACAAAATCCACTGTGTTTTCATCTAATGACTCGTTTAGTAACAGAGCCGCGGCTGCAAGCCGTGCTTCTGTATAACGCGCGGCAGCGGGTCCATCATCCAGGCTGCCAAAGTTTCCATGACCATCGATTAGGGGAAGTCGCAATGAGAATGATTGGGACATTCTCACCAGTGCGTCGTAGATTGCGCCGTCCCCGTGAGGGTGCAATTTTCCCATCACCTCACCAGTGACTCTCGCGCTTTTTACGTGCCCTTTGTCTGGCCTAAGGCCCATCTGTCCCATCTGGTAGACAATTCGCCGCTGCACGGGTTTGAGACCGTCCCTAGCGTCCGGCAGGGCACGAGAGTAGATCACCGAGTATGAGTATTCCAGGAAGGATTCGCGCATCTCTTTGGATACGTCTACATCAACGATTCGTTCTTGGTTAGTTTGCATTTGTCCTGGTGTGTAAAACTTAGGTTTGTGAAAATGACTTTACCTTCAGTTCCCAAAGCTCTTGGGAGCTTGCGACACGTGTTTGATTCGGCCTATCATCTAGCGCTCGGAGAACCAAACAAACTCGACCTCAAGGGAGCGAGCAAAATAGTAGTCGTTCTGGTGGACGGCCTTGGAGCTGATCAGGTTACTGGCCGCTCCGGTCACGCGCCCTGGCTTTATAAGAGCATGGCATCCGGTCAGGTTTCCTATTGCGGATTTCCTTCTACCACTAGTGTAAATATTGGATCATTCGCCACCGGGTTAACCCCCGGAGAGCACGGACTTATTGGGCACATGGTTCAAGATGTTAATTTCGGACAACGTCTAAACCTATTGACTGGTTGGCATGAAGAAACCGACCCGCGACTCTGGCAGCCGAACCAGACCATTTCTGAAAAAGCTTTTGAGCGTGGGCTTTCCTGCAACGTGATTGCCGCGGAGGAATATCAGGACACCGGGTATACCCAGGCCACCATGCGCATGGCGAATTTTATTAAAGCGGATTCGCTGGCGGAGAAGTTTGAAAAAGCACATGCCGTGTTCAAGGAAAAACAAAACTCGATAACTTACCTTTATATTCCCGAGCTTGATAAATATGCACACAGATATGGTTGGCAGTCGATTGGTT
>JBDNID010000226.1:0-2589 GCA_041688475.1 Aquiluna sp. | reverse complement strand
CTCAGTAAATCAGGGTCACCAGGTGGCATACGGTGAGGACACCGAAACTGAAAAATTTTCCGAAATAGTCAAAGAACTCTTTGGTAAAAATGCTGTTGGCTACCCAGTTTTTAATGGCACCGGTGCCAATGTGATTGCCCTACAGGCCGCTACCAAGCGTTGGGAGGCGGTCATTTGTGCCCTGAGTGCTCACATCAATGTCGACGAGGGCGGTGCCCCAGAGAAAATGGCGGGCCTAAAGCTCTGGACCGTGGAGACCTCCGACGGAAAGCTCACACCTGAATTGGCCGCCACTCAAATCTTTGACGTGGGAGTGGTTCACAGAGCCCAAGCCTCAGTTATCAGCATTACTCAAACCACCGAGATGGGCACACTTTACACGGTCTCCGAGATTAGGGCCTTAGCTGATCTAGCTCATGAGCACGGCATGCTCCTGCACCTAGATGGGGCCAGGCTCTCAAACGCGGCTGCTGCCCTGGGAAAGACTTTTAAGGAGTTCACAACCGATGCTGGGGTGGACCTAGTTTCACTCGGTGGCACCAAAATTGGTGCGATGGCCGCCGAGGCAGTGATTATCACCGATAGCTCTTCTGTTAGAGGTGCAGCTCTCGCCGAAGCCATGCCGTTTTTGCGCAAAACCTCAATGCAGCTGCCTTCTAAGATGCGGTTTGTCTCAGCGCAGCTCAACGCATTATTTGAAAATCATGCGGAGCTGGCTTTGGCAAATGCCAAGGTGGCGAATTCGATGGCTGACCTCTTATATGCCGGGGTTGTGGAATTGGCAAAAAACCATGTCAGCATTACGGTGCCAAATCCGACCGAAGCAAATGCAGTGTTTCCTATTTTGCCCGAGACGGTCACCGAGCGGATTCAGCAGGACTATCGGTTCTATGTTTGGGACCAATCAAATGGCCAAGTTCGTTGGATGTGCGCTTGGGACACCACCAAAGAGGATGTGGCTGGCATTTTGGCTTCGCTAGAAGCTGCGCTTTAGAGATTGGCCTAATCATCAAGCCTAACGGCCAGGCGGATCTGGGGATGCTTCTTGACCGCAAGCTGGTTCAAGGGCGTTGAGGAATAAAAACCTCTTTGAAATAACTGAAATAGTAATCGAAGAAATAAGGGGAATCCTATGGAACAAGGCGGCAGCTGCCCGGTAGTAGTCGGAGCACAGACAAAACTCGGTTCGGCGAAAATGGATTGGTGGCCGAATGCTTTGAATCTTGAAATCCTCACTCAAAACGACACCAAATCGAATCCAATGGATGGTGATTTTGATTACATTCAGGAGCTTGAGAAGCTTGATGTTGAAGCTCTCAAGCAGGACCTTAAAGACTTTATGGTTGAATCCCAAAGCTGGTGGCCAGCGGACTGGGGTCACTACGGCGGATTGATGATTCGGATGGCCTGGCACTCAGCAGGCACCTATCGCACCGCGGATGGTCGAGGCGGTGGAGGCTCGGGCAGTCAGCGCTTCGCCCCCTTGAACTCTTGGCCAGATAATGTGAACCTAGATAAGGCCAGGCGGTTACTTTGGCCAATAAAGAAAAAGTATGGCAACAAGCTTTCCTGGGCGGACCTCATGATTTTGGCCGGCAACATGGCCTATGAATCCATGGGTCTAAAGACCTTCGGCTTTGGTTTCGGCAGAACAGATATCTGGCAGCCTGAAAAGGATGTTTATTGGGGTGCCGAGCAAGAGTGGCTAGCACCCTCGGATTCGAGATATGAGGATGTAGAGAATCCATCGAGCATGGAGAACCCATTGGCGGCCGTTCAGATGGGCCTGGTTTATGTGAACCCGGAGGGCGTTAACGGTAAGCCTGATCCGCTAAAAACTGCCGGCCACGTGCGCGAAACGTTTGCCCGGATGGCTATGAATGACGAAGAGACCGTTGCGCTAACCGCCGGCGGTCACACCGTAGGAAAGATGCACGGCAATGGCCGTGCTGAAAACCATGAGGCAGTTCCGGCGGCAGCAGGTCTTCACGAAGC
This sequence comes from Aquiluna sp., assembly GCA_041688475.1. Taxonomy (GTDB): domain Bacteria; phylum Actinomycetota; class Actinomycetes; order Actinomycetales; family Microbacteriaceae; genus Aquiluna. Next base: position 594 of record JBDNID010000226.1, on the reverse strand, counting down.
TGGTCTTGGTTGGATGAATCACACAACCAGAAGCGTCGGTACTGACACTGTTTCTTCAGGTCTCGAAGGTGCCTGGACCACCCACCCAACTCAGTGGGACAACGGGTATTTCTCCATGCTCTTTAACCACGAATGGGAATTGGTAAAGAGTCCAGCCGGAGCGTTTCAGTGGGAGCCAATCAATATTGCCGAAGAAGATATGCCGGTCGATGTCGAGGACTTCTCAGTTCGTAAGAACCCGGTTATGACCGATGCCGATATGGCAATGATTAAAGACCCGGCGTATCTGGAAATCTCTAAGAAGTTCTATGCCGACCCGGATTACTTCTCGGACGCGTTCGCAAGGGCTTGGTTCAAACTCACCCACCGAGACATGGGCCCAGTTATTAGGTACTTCGGCCCAGATGTGCCAAAAGAAGAGCTGATTTGGCAAGACCCGGTTCCAGCCGGCAATAAGTCGTACGACCTAACCGCCCTAAAGGTGAAGATCGCGGATTCAGGACTTACAGTTGCGGACATGGTCTCAACCGCTTGGGATTCGGCACGCACGTTCCGCGGATCGGATTTGCGAGGCGGGGCTAACGGTGCCCGAAT
>JBDNID010000225.1:0-2338 GCA_041688475.1 Aquiluna sp. | reverse complement strand
ACCGCAGGCGCGGCCATAATGAAGGTGACGACCCTTCGATGACTCAGCCGCTGATGTATAACTTGGTGGAGGCCAAGCGCAGCGTCAGGACTCTTTATATGGAAAACCTGATTGGTCGCGGAGATATATCTCAGGAAGAGTTTGACCAAGCTAACGCTTCTTTTCAGAAAACATTGGAACAGGCTTTTGTTGATGTTCACGAAGCGATGTCCCAACCGGCTCCGCTTCTGACTCGCCCACAAGGTATCGGAACCACCGCAAGCGAGAAACAAGAACTTCTCAGGCCAACCGCAATAGCCAAAGAGATAGTTGAAGCAATAGGTAACGCTCACGCAAACCAGCCAGAAGGCTTCACTGCTCATCCCAAGCTGTCTCAACTATTGCAAAAGCGCCAAGAGATGAGTCGCGATGGCGGCATTGATTGGGGTTTCGGCGAATTGATGGCGTTCGGGTCACTCCTGCTGGAAGGCATCAACGTTCGCCTTGTGGGTCAAGATTCGCGCCGCGGTACATTTGTTCAAAGGCACTCGGTCATCCACGATCGCGAAACCGGTCAAGAATGGACTCCGCTGAAATACATTTCGGAGAATCAAGCTCGATTCGACATTTACAACTCCCTTTTGAGCGAATATGCCACGATGGGGTTTGAATACGGTTATTCGGTTGAAGAGCCTGAAACTCTAACCCTCTGGGAGGCCCAGTTCGGTGATTTTGTGAATGGCGCCCAAATCGTGGTGGATCAATTCATTACCTCGGCGGAGCAAAAATGGAGCCAACGCTCCTCTCTGGTATTACTTTTGCCTCACGGCTACGAAGGCCAAGGCCCAGATCACTCATCCGCAAGGATTGAGCGTTTCTTGCAGCTGTGTGCCGAAAACAACATGACCGTGGCGCAGCCTTCAACCCCAGCCTCGCATTTTCACCTCTTGAGGCGCCAGGCTTACACCACCCCGAAAAGGCCCTTGATTGTCTTCACGCCCAAATCTATGCTGCGCCTAAAAGCAGCATCATCTTCGGTGGAAGATTTCACCAACGGCTCGTTTAGGCCACTAATTAATGACGAGCAGGGTCTAGATCCAAACAACGTCAAGCGCGTCTTATTCTGTTCTGGAAAAATTTATTGGGATCTTTTGGCGGAAAGTCAAAAGCGAAATGACGGACAGACCGCGATTATTAGAATTGAGCAACTTTATCCGACTCCGGTTGAAGAGATGCGCCAAGCGGTCGGGCAATTTCCGAATGCGGAATTAATCTGGGTTCAAGATGAGCCTGTGAATCAAGGTCCTTGGACATACATGGGCCTATTTATGCCTAGGTACGGACTCAACCTTCGTTCAATCTCTCGCCCAGCCTCGGCTTCGTCAGCGTCTGGCTCAGCAAAGCGCCATGCGACCGAACAGGCTGATTTAATTCAGCGAGCCTTCGGGGCTTAGAAACTTTGCGATCCTTACGGGTGGTGGTGCTCGGTGATGAACTTCTCACCGGGGCGGGCGACCCGAAGGGTCTAGGTTGGCTCGGTAGGGTCCAGGCGAGACTGCCTCAGGGTGAGGATGTGGCTTTTTTCCCATTGGCCATGGTCGGTGAGACTACAAGTAAATTATTGGAGCGCTGGAGATCAGAAGCGATGTTCCGTTTTGCTCCGGAGAGTGAAAACTACCTAGTCTTAGCTCTTAGTGCGGCAGATATTTCGGCAGCCATTACCATTTCCCGCTCAAGGCTAAACCTTGCATCGCTGCTTGATGACGCCATGCGTGAAGGGGTAAAGATTTTTGTCGTGGGCCCAGCCCCGACTGGCGTGACCGAATTCGATCACGAGCTAGAGCACCTTTGCGCCGGCTTTGAGGATGTTGTAAAACGCCGGAACATAATTTTCGTGGATTGCTTCAAGCCGCTTCGGGAGCACGAAGGGTGGTTGAGTGAGGTGCAAAGCCATCAGAGAAGACTTCCCGGCCAGGTGGGCTACGGTCTCATCGCTTGGCTTGTTCTAAATAGGGGATGGTTTGACTGGTTGGGGCTAACGGAATCTAAGGACTAAGAGCTGGCCTGGATCTGCATCAAGCGATCCATCACGCGCTGGGCCAACTCCTTGGTTGGAACTTCGTCGCAAGAGCGCAGAATTACCTGATTCAGAACGACCTCAATGTCGTAGTGATCTTCACAAGAATCACAGTTTGCAAGATGGCTCGCATGGGTGTTAAGTTCCAAATCCATCAGCTCTGCGTGGATGTACTCGTGAACGTTGCGCTTGACTTCGTCGCAATCAATATCTTTCATTCGAGTTTGGCTCCTTTATCTAATCCATAACCTTCTTGAACGGCATATTCAGACAACAATGTTT
>JBDNID010000224.1:0-1290 GCA_041688475.1 Aquiluna sp. | reverse complement strand
TTCGCCGCCGCCGTCAAGACCAATAACAAATAGGCCACGCTGTTTATATTCTTTGATTGCCTGATTCAAGTTCGAAGCTAAAGCAACTGGAACTCTTGCTGCGGCTCCGGCGGATGTGCGCCAGGCTGCCGCCGTGACTCCGACACTTCGACGCTGAGGCAGAACGACACCCTGGGCGCCAAATGCCGCGACCGAGCGAATGATTGCTCCTAGGTTTCTAGGGTCAGTGACGCCATCTAGCGCTACCAGTAACGGCACCTGCCCTTGAGAAAGTGCCCTATCGACCAGCTCCATCGGGTGCTTATAGTCGTATGGCGGAACCTGGAGAGCAATGCCCTGATGGACGCTATCTCCGCCGGTCATTCGGTCTACTTCTTGGCGAGTCACTTCATTAACTGCAATGTTGCGGTTGGTGGCAATCGCGATTGCGTTACGAACCCGGTCATCCATATCGATGCCCTGGGCAATAAATAAGGCGGTTGCCGGAATCTTGGCTTTTAGGGCCTCCGATACCGAATTGCGACCCGAAAGCACTTCACCAGAAATTGCTCTTGCCCCCATGCCCGATCTGCCTGCGACAAACTCCCCGCGTTTGACCTGTTTTGGAGCGACCTTTGCCTTAGGGGTCACGTTTGACCGATAGGCCTTGTGGTACGGGCGGTCTTCAGCTTTTGGGGTTGGTCCGCGACCCTCTAGCGACTGACGGTTCTTACCGCCAGAGCCCTTTGGTGCTCCCTTTTTACCCTTGGCGGCTCCAGGCCTTCCAGGTTTTGACATCAGCTAAGACTCCAGTGTGTTTGATTTGTTGCATCTGATAACTCGATGCCAGCTTGAATTAGTGAATCGCGAATAGCGTCGGCACGAGCATAGTCCCTTGATTCCCTCGCTGCATTTCGCTCGACAATCAGCGATTGGATCAACAAATCCAGCGCTTGGTGCTCCGCCGAGCTAGCAGCCAGCCACTGGTTCGGCGCAAGGCCTAGAATTTCGAGCATCTTATAAAGCTGGGTCCGGTGTTGACTCGCCTCGCGAAGCCGCTGCTCATCAAGGTGGGTGTTACCTGAGCGAACTGCCTCGTGAATCACCGCGAGCGCCGCCGGAATATTTAGATCCTCGTTCATTTCCGACACGAATTCGTCGGGAAGATTCATATCCGGCTCCGGTTGTTGGAACCTGGTTGTCCCGAGCTCGCGCTCGGCTCGCTCGAGGAATCCATAGATCCGCTCTAGCGCGGTCTTTGCCTCTTCCAAAACCTCTGGCGCAAAATCCAGCGCAGAACGGTAGTGAGCA
>JBDNID010000223.1:0-4391 GCA_041688475.1 Aquiluna sp. | reverse complement strand
TCGCTTTTGGCGAACGATTTTCTCTTGGCCGATTTCCGAGTCCTCGAGAGCTTCAACATTCTCTTTGCCGACCTTGATCAGCGATTCGCCATCGTGAGTCTCAAATGTCTTCTTGAATTTTTCGCTCGCCTTTTGAAGCTCGGCAATTGTGTCATCCTCAAGCTTTTCAGTCTCCCGAATTACGTCGAGAGTCTTAGTGTTTCGCTTGAGATAATCCAAGAACTCTTGCTCGTAGCGCAGGATATCTTGAACTGGAACATCATCAAGCTCACCAGTAGTACCCGCCCAGATTGACACCGTTTGGTCTTCAACCGGATACGGGGAATATTGTGGTTGCCTTAGAAGCTCTGTCAAGCGAGCCCCACGCGCTAGCTGCTTGCGACTTGCAGCATCTAGGTCAGATGCGAACATAGCAAACGCCTCGAGTGAGCGGTACTGAGCAAGCTCAAGCTTCAGGGTTCCAGAAACCTTCTTGATTCCCTTAACCTGAGCGGCTCCACCCACACGAGAAACCGAGATACCGACATCAATAGCTGGGCGCTGATTCGCGTTGAAGAGGTCCGACTGCAAAAAGATCTGGCCATCGGTAATCGAGATCACGTTGGTCGGAATAAATGCAGAGACGTCATTTGCCTTGGTTTCGATGACTGGTAGCCCGGTCATCGAACCAGCACCCATTGCGTCGGAGAGCTTGGCGCAGCGCTCCAACAGACGAGAGTGCAAGTAGAAGACGTCTCCCGGGTAAGCCTCGCGCCCCGGTGGGCGACGAAGTAGCAGTGACACTGCGCGGTAAGCTTCGGCCTGCTTGGAAAGATCATCAAAAACAATCAGTACGTGCTTGCCACCATACATCCAGTGCTGCCCAATGGCGCTTCCGGTGTAAGGAGCTAGATACTTGAAGCCGGCTGGGTCTGATGCCGGAGAAGCCACGATAGTGGTGTACTCCATAGCTCCGGCTTCTTCCAAAGCTACCTTCACGCCAGCGATGGTGGAACCTTTTTGCCCAATCGCAACATAGATGCAGCGAACCTGCTTGTTGACATCTCCAGAGGCCCAGTTAGCGCGCTGATTGATGATTGCATCAACCGCAATTGCGGTCTTGCCGGTCTGGCGGTCGCCGATTATTAGCTGACGCTGACCGCGGCCAACAGGAATCATGGCGTCAATTGCCTTGATACCGGTCTGAAGTGGCTCGTGAACACTCTTACGATCCATAACACCGGGGGCCTGAAGTTCAAGAGCACGGGTTCCCTCACTCTTGATTTCGCCGAGACCATCGATCGGCTTACCCAGTGGGTCTACAACGCGACCCATGAAGCCATCTCCCACCGGAACCGAGAGAACCTCTCCGGTTCGGTAGACCTCCATGCCCTCTTCAATCTGGGCAAATTCGCCCAGCACGACGACACCAATCTCACGCTCGTCAAGGTTCAGTGCGAGACCCAATGTGCCATCTGCAAAGCGCAGTAGCTCATTAGCCATGGCCCCCGGGAGTCCCTCGACGTGGGCAATACCGTCGGCGCCGTCTATTACGTAGCCGACCTCTTGCTTGTCCGACCCTTTTGGAGAATAGGACGAAACGAAATCCTTCAGCGCGTCCCGAATCTCATTCGGGCTGATCTTTAGCTCTGACATTGGTTCCTCATGCTTCTTATCGTTTTTTGAATTCAAGACAGTTGCAGTCTTGCTTGATTTAATTTGGCTACAACGGTTTGGTCTATCACGACGCCATTCACCACTATGTGAATACCGCCAACAACTTGCTTGTCCAACTCAACATTGAGCTGAAGCTTTTTGCCAAAGTTTCTTGAAAGTGCCTCTCCCAAACGCCCTAGCTGATCGACACTCAAATCATGAGCAACTCTGATATGAGCTACTGATTCGCCCGCGAAACGTGCCAACCACTTACTGAACTGTTCTAGCACATCGGCATAGCGCTTGAAGCTCTTTGACTCTAAGCCTTGCTGCACTAGTGCTTGAGTGCTCTCCCCAATTTTCCCTTTAGTTAGCGCCAAAATCAATTCTTGCTTTTGGCCAACAGTTGCCCGCGTGTTCGCTAGGGCAAGTTCCAAATCCGGATCTGAAGAGACTAACTGCTGAACCTGGAAGATCTCCGACTGCAGCGCTTCGATTGACTTAGCGTTCTGAGCTATCACCCGAACCCCGAGCTCCTCTAAAGCAGCTGGAAGGTCTCGGGTCTTTGACCAGCGAAGCTTCGCGAGCACAATAATCAGAGCCAAGGAATCCTTAGAAACCTTCGAACCAAAAACCCTGGTAGCAATCTCATCTTTTGCCTTTGCCCCGGAGGAAGAATCCGAGAGCAACAAACGCAATTGCTTAGAAAGCTGCAAGGCATTTGCGGCGGCAAATAATTCTGCCGCTGTGGTGAGATTGGTGCTACCAATTTCAGCGAGCGCCTGCTCGCCTGCGATTTTGGATGCTCTAGTACTGGAAGCCACTTGGTCCTACGCCTTCTTACCCTCTAGTTCTGCAATGAAATCATCGACGACCTTGTTGGCAATCGCGTCTTCTTGCAGTTTTGCCGAAACAATTCGGGAGGCCAGATCTATTGCGAGTCCACCGATCTCAGCCCGAAGCGCTATAACGGCGCTGTCGCGCTCCGCTTCTAGAGAGGTTTTTGCTTGAAGTGCCAATCGCTCGGAATCCGCTAGAGCCTGGGCCTTCATCTCAGCGAGGATTGCAGCGCCCTCGGTCCTGGCCTCCTCGCGAATCGACGAGGACTCAGAGCGCAATTTAGCCTGCTCCGCCTCAACGGCTAAGGTACGCTCCTCAGCGGCAGCCTGGGCTGCTTCAGCATCAGCCAATCGGCCCTCAATCGCCTTAGCACGCTCATCGAGCATCTTTTTGAATCCAGGCAGAACCTTGAACCAAAAGAATGTCAGTAGAACAACAAAGACAACCGATGACCAGAGGATGTCATAACTAGCAGGCAGTAGCGGGTTGGGTGCCTCAGCACCCTCCTCCGCAACAGCTGCAAGAATCCTTGAAATCATCGATTCAGCCTTAGACGAAGATGAACCCGGCAGCTAGACCAATAAGGGCTAGAGCCTCGACGAATGCAATACCAAGCCACATCGTGACCTGCAGGCGAGCAGCAAGCTCTGGCTGGCGGGCGATCGACTCAATGGTCTTAGAAACAACCATTCCTACGCCGATACCGGGACCGATTGCTGCGATACCGTAACCAATTACTGCGATGTTGCCTGTTATTTCGGCAATGTTTACTGAGTCCACTTGATTTCCTTCCGTGGGGTTATCTTCGACGGTTGCCGAATTAGTGTTCGTCTGCCAAAGCCAACTGAATGTAGACAGTGGTCAGAAGTGTAAATACATAGGCCTGTAGAACCGAAATCAAAATTTCGAACAGGGTGAAAGCGAACCCAAATACCAATGTACCCGCTCCGAAGAGCTTGAAGAGTCCTTCGGCCTCAAACACAAAAAAGTTGGTTGCTGAGAAACAAAGAACTAGGAGCAGGTGTCCCGCAATCATATTCATTAGAAGACGCAAAACCAGAGTCACCGGACGAAGAATGAAGGTTGAAAGAAACTCAATTGGTGTAACCAAAATGTAGAAAACCTTTGGGACACCAGCTGGGAAAAGCGAATACTGGAAGAACTTTCCGCCGTGCTTGCGAATTCCGGCGTAAATGAAAGTCACGTAAGCCGCCGCGCCCAGCACCAGCGGAACACCGATCACGGATGTTCCTGCAATGTTTGCAAAGGGAATAACTCCGGTTATGTTCATCCCGAAGACCATGAAGAACATCGTGGTGAGAAGAGGCAAGAATCTCTCGCCGTCCTTCTCTCCAAGCTGATTATGAGCGATTGAGGTTCGAACAAAGTTCAGCGCCATCTCACCCAACACCTGAAAGCGCCCCGGGACAACATTTCCGGTTTTTACCGCCTGGTTGAACTTGCGGGTCCAAAGCAAAAATATAATAATGAGCAAAACCATCACAATCAGCCGAATCATCATAATTCGGTTAATGGCAAAAATTGTGCCTTCGAATGCGACTATCTCAGGATAGAACTCGAAAATCGTGGGGGGCTTGTATACAGCGTCCTCAGCAGCGATAAAGGTTAGCGATCTAAACAGCTTCGTTCTCCTAAATCGGGTGCGTAGCAAATCTGCGCAGCTATGGTCTTGGATTCTTGAAAAGTTTATAAGAGACTACAGGCGAATTTGCCCCGTTCAGCTAAATTTGTTTGCTTTCCCCGATTGTTTGCACTCTCGAGCGCAGCACTACCCAGCTCTCAATGGCGAGGGTTCCTAGGACGGAGGCCACCACTGCCAAAAACAGCACTGGTCCGGAGATAAACTCAGCTCCGCTTAAGACACTGAGTACCAAAGCAAAGACCACTATTTTTAT
>JBDNID010000222.1:0-9379 GCA_041688475.1 Aquiluna sp. | reverse complement strand
TTGCCCCCGGCATGACCGAAACTTCACTGTTCCCGCAGGCGATCATCGCCGATGGGCAAACGCTCTCGGAGGCCTATTTGGCCATTGCACTAAGCGCCCTCAGTTCTTAGCCGCGCCTTTTTGGATATCTTCCACAATTCTCCGCAAATCGGCGATGTTCCCAAACTCAATCACTAATTGGCCTTTTTTGCGACCAATCTGAATCTTCACAACCGTGTTCAGGGTTTCCGAGAGACCTTCTGCCATTTCTTTGAGCATGTCGGTGCGTCCGCCAGGGATAATTTTCCCTCGCTTAGGGCTTATTTTTACCCCCGCTACAAGTTCCTCTAGCCCGCGCACGGAGATGCCCTCACGGACCGTCCTGTCGGCTAAGAGGCGCATCGTTGCATCATCCGGTGCTCCCAGTAGAGCTCTAGCGTGACCTGCGCTTAAAACACCGGCGGCCACCTTGGACTGAACATCAAGTGGCAACCTCAAAAGCCGCAATGTATTTGTGATCTGTGGCCTTGATCTTCCAAGCCGATCTGCCAGCTCTTCCTGAGTGGAACCAAAGTCCTCCAGAAGCTGTTTATAAGCCGAGGCCTCTTCTAGCGGGTTTAGGTTTGCACGATGCAAATTTTCCAGTAACGCATCTCGCAGCATGTTCTCATCAGCAGTATCGCGCACGACCGCCGGAATGGTCGAGAGCCCGGCCTCAATCGATGCCCTGAGGCGACGCTCACCCATGATTAGCTCAAAGGTATCGCCCTTTGGCCGAACCACGATTGGCTGCAAGACCCCAAATTCTTTAATCGAGTGAACCAATTCGGCAAAGGCCTCGGACTCAAAAATGCTTCGGGGCTGTTGCGGATTGGGAGAAATTGTCTTGGGGTCCAGCTGGGCGAGCCTAGCCCCCGGCACATCAACCAGGGTTGATGTGGCCGACGCTACAGTCGAGCTAAAGAACACATCCACGGCGTCTCGATCCCCGCCCGGAATCAGGGAACCAATACCACGACCCAAACCGCCCTTACGCTCTGGCCTTTTTTCACTCATTTTTAGTTACCTCGCTGGGCTAGTTCGATTGCGGCTTCTTGATAGGCAAGAGAACCGATATTCTTCGGGTCATAACTCATTGCCGTTTGTCCAAAACTCGGTGCTTCCGAAAGCCTTACCGATCTTGGAATAATGGCGTTTAGGGTTTCGGCGGGGAAAAACTTGCGAACCTCGGTTGCAACATCGGTGCTCAGATTGGTTCGGTTATCAAACATAGTTAGCAGGATCCCGCTTATCACAAGAGCCGGGTTCAAAGATTTTTTCACTCGCTCGATATTCGACATTAGCTGAGTTACCCCCTCGAGCGCGTAGTACTCGCACTGAATCGGAACCAGAACTTCGGTGGCAGCGCAAAGCGCGTTTACGGTAAGGAGCCCGAGGCTTGGCGGCGAATCAATAAAGACAAAATCCAGCCTTGGGTCCTGTGAATCCAAATATTCTTGAATCTTCAGCTTCAAGACCTGCTCTCGATTTTCGAACGAAACCATCTCAATCTCTGCGCCGGCCAGATTTATGGTGGCGGGCAGACAGAAAAGGTTTTGATGCTCAGGGCTCTGAACCACTGCGTGTGCCATTTCGAGACCATCTACCAAAACCTCGAAGCTGCCCCGAACCGAATTGTTGTGCTCAACACCCAGAGCGGTTGAAGCGTTACCCTGCGGATCAAGGTCGATTACCAAAACTCGCATGCCTTTTCGGGCCAGTGAAGATGCCAGGTTGACCGCAGTTGTTGTTTTGCCGACCCCACCCTTTTGATTTGAAATGGTAATCACACGGGTCTTTGCCGGCGCGAAAAGCTGAACCTCAGCCACGCGCTTGGCTCTCTCGGTGGTCTGAGTCACCTCTCGCAAAAGCGGAGTATTCGGCATATTATTGAGAATCACGCGCTAACCCCAGACGATGTTTCACGTGAAACATTCGCGATATTTTCGGTGTCTAGGCCAAGCCAACCAATTGGAATTGGGCTGTGCTCTAGGCGATTATTTGGGAAACCCAGAGTGGGAAAGACGCTTTTGGAAGCTTGCGCAGTGCTTTCAGCTGGTTGATCAAACATGTTTACTCCAATCATCGCAGCCTGACTCTTACCACCGTCGTGGTTTCGGGTGCCCTGCCAAGCCCAAGCGTAATGATTTCTGGTTCACCATATCCAAGTCTTTCGAGTCTCGCCGTGGCTTGCTCGATTTCAATTGGCGCTCGAGAGCCCTTCATCGCCAAAACGGTTTGCAATTCTGAGCCTCGCAACAGCGGGGTCAAGAGTTTTAGCAACTTATCCAAAGTGGCTACCGCTCGGGCGGTAACGATATCGAAGTCCGTTCGCGTTATGTTCTCCGCTCTCATCCGAACCACATCCACGTTGCTGAGACCCAACTCCTGAACTACTTCGGCCAGCCAGTTCGCCCTGCGCTCCATGGGCTCAATCAGAGTGAACTCAGTATTCGGCATTGCTATAGCCATGGGTATGCCGGGCAGACCGGCCCCGGAACCCACGTCAGCCACTTTTGCACCATCGGGAACAAGCTCCGCTAAGAGTGCGCTATTTAGAACGTGTCGGCTCCAAATTTTGGCCAGCTCGCGAGGGCCCAAAAGACCAAAGGTGTCAGAGTCACTTGCTAGCCGCTTCGTGTAGGCGCGCGCTAGCTCGATCCGATCTTCAAAAAACTCGACGGCGAAGCTCGGCTCGGCCTCAAATTTATCGTCCTCTGCCATTTAGAGCCCCCTAATGTTTCACGTGAAACATTAGGCCTTTCGAACGACTATGTGGCGTTCTTTGCCAGCGCCCTCAGACTCTGAAATGAATCCAGCCTCGGAAACCATGTCGTGCACGAGCTTTCGATCGTAGGAGGACATTGGCTTTAGGTGCTGCTCCACTTCGGACTTCTCTAGCTTTGTAATCGTGCGATCTACCAGCTGCTTCAGTTGTTCGGTCTTCTTTGCCCTGGAACCGCCAACGTCAAGTATCAGTCTGCTCATTTGACCGGTCTTGGTTTGAACCGCAATTCTGGTGAGCTCCTGAAGTGCGTCTACCGTGTTGGGATCGGAGATCTTGCTGAGGTTTGAATCCCCCTCGCTCGAAACACTCAGGTACACACGCTCCTGTTTAAACTCGATCTCCAAGTCACCGTCGAGGTCTGCTGAATCCAGAAACTCTTCAATGAAATCTGCGGCGATCTCGCCCTCTTGCTCTAGTTCTTGCTCAGTTGTCATCTACTTCTTCTTTTTCTTGGCTCGGTTTTTGGAAACTGGTTGGACCCGCTGCGGCGGCTTCTCTTCTTCTTCTGTTTCTCCGGCGGCTTCAATTGCCTTGGGGGCATCAAGAGTAATCTTGCCTTTTTTTACTAACCGATCTTGGCGTGCTTCATGGGCTGGTGAACCGGGGGTTGGCATGTTGCGAATCACCACAAACTGCTGGCCCATAGTCCAGAAGTTTGAGACTAACCAGTAAGTCATAACTCCTAAGGGGAAAGTCAGTCCTGAGAATAAGAAAACCAGCGGAAGGGCGTACAGCATTATCTTCTGGGTTTGCATGAACTGACTGTTCTGGGTTGCTGGATTCTGGTTCTTGGACATGATCTGCTTTTGCGTTATGAACTGCGACGCGGACATCAACACGATCATCACTCCGGCAATAATCTTTACATTTAATTCATCACTGCCGAAAAAGGTTGCGGACAGTTTGGCCCCGAATATTTCGGCCTGGGAAAAAGAGCTGGCTAAACCCTTGACCATTGACCCCACACCGGCAAGATCCTGCTGAGCGGTATTCAGAACTATAAACAAGCTGAAGAAGATCGGCATTTGCAACAAAAGCGGGAGGCAAGAGCTCAGAGGGTTGGATCCGGTTCGCTTATAAAGAGCCATCTGCTCTTTGGCAAACCGCTCCTTTGAGTCCCTATCGGTTTTGCCCTTGTATTTCTTTTGAAGTTTCTGAAGCTCGGGCTGCACCAGCATCATGTTTCGCTGGCTCTTAATCTGCTTGACAAATATGGGTATGAGGGCGGCACGCACAACAAGCACAAGTCCCACAATGGCCAAAACCCATGAGATGCCAGACGCGGATGCAATACCAACTCCCACAAACAGGTTGTGGAAGGTAACGAGAATTAACTCAATTACCCATTTGATTGGCCATAACAGATCCAATGCCTACCTCGATATCTCTTGTGTGTTTAGACTCACAAATCCTAGCTTGCTTACCAATAGGTAGTTGGGGCCGGGTCGCACTTCGTCAACCCCGCCCTGGGACCAAGGGTTGCAGCGTAAGACTCTCCAAATTGTTTGGAAAACACCGATGACAATTCCCCGTTGCTGCACCGAGTGGAGGCCATAACCCGAACAACTCGGGTAATACCGGCACACATCCCCATAAAGCGGGGAGATCAACTTTCGGTAGACACCGATTAGCCCAACTAGGAGGTTTCTGGGTAAAAACCAAATAAAGCCTATGTACTTCACTTGCTCGCCTTTTGGACAAGCGAAGAAATAGAGGTTAGGAATTCCGCGTAAGAGGCTTCAGCCGATCCGGGCCTTAGCCGAAGAACAGCGTTTAAGCCGATCGGTTGAACCCTCATTATTTCAAACAATGCCGCCCTCGCTCTGCGCTTCAGCAAGTTTCTTTGAACGGCTCCGCCCACAGCTTTAGAAACTACAATCGCAAATTTCGGTTGTCCGGAAATCAAATAGTGAAGAGTCAGATGCTGATTAGAGGTTCTCAAACCCAGTTTGACAACCTCGCGAATCTCGTCGCCCCCTGTGAGGCGGAAGCCTCGAGACAACAATTTATTCGGCCTAGGCGCTCAGTTCTGAGCGACCCTTACGTCTACGAGCCGCCAAGATGGCTCGGCCGGCGCGGGTGTGCATGCGAGCTCGGAAGCCGTGCTTCTTCGCACGACGGCGGTTATTAGGTTGGAAAGTGCGCTTACTCACGTTAGAAGTCTCCCTGGATCAATTGGGACTTAAAGGCTCCCAATACAACTACCACAATTTACGCCATATCCTCTTCTCTAGTCAAGCCACTTAGAAGAAAAATTGGAACACAAAAACCCTTCTCACAGAATTCAATAAAAATTGATACCGACACGCCGATTGGATTTGCATTTGGGCACTGATATTCACCATGATTTGAAGTGGGGGAGAAACAGTTCGATTAATGGGACTTATACACAGAATTGACAATAGTTATCCACAAGCTCAAAACATGTGCAAACATCTGTGCATAACTTTATATTAGGGAGAGATGATGGAACCGACTTTGGCAGCCAATTGGCGCTCTTTAGTCGACAAAATCGGATCTGATCCGAGGGTTACTCCTCACCTTAAAGGCCACCTCGAGCTAGCGGTTCCGAAAGGTGTTTTAGACGACACTCTCTACATAGAGGTACCGAGCGAAACAACTCGACTCATGCTTCAACAAAGACTTCGGGAACTACTGCTAGATGCAATCGGAGAATTGGCAGAACTGGGTGGGCCATCTAGCTATCTGGTTATTACCAATGAAGAGCTTCAAACACCCGTGAGAGTAGAGGTCCTCCAAGAACCTCAAGTATTGGTGGATAAAGACCCTGCGACTGGACCATTTACAAAATTTAGGGATTCCAGACTGAATCCGAAATACAGTTTCGATAATTTTGTGACTGGAGGATCAAACCGCTTCGCTCATGCGGCCTCATTCGCAGTGGCTGAGGCTCCCGCGGAGGCATACAACCCGTTATTTATTTACGGGTCAAGTGGTTTGGGTAAAACACACTTACTGCACGCGATTGGGCATTACGCGATGCACCTAAAGCCCAAAACAAAAGTTCGCTATGTTTCAAGCGAAGAGTTTACGAATGACTTTATTAACGCAATCCAAACCAACAAAAACGCTGAATTTCAGGCCGCCTACCGGGACATAGACATTCTTCTTGTGGATGATATTCAGTTTCTGCAAGGCAAGGATCAAACCCAAGAGGCGTTCTTCCACACCTTCAACACCCTGCACGATCACAATAAACAGGTGGTCATTACATCTGATCTAAGGCCAAAACAGCTCAATGGTTTTGAGGAGAGAATGCTGTCTAGGTTCGAATGGGGTTTGATTACTGACATTCAAGCTCCAGAGTTTGAAACTCGGGTTGCAATACTTCGCAAAAAGGCATCAACGGAGAGAATTGATATACCCAACGACGTAATCGAGTACATGGCGTCTAGAATCTCCTCGAACATCAGAGAGCTTGAGGGAACACTCATAAGGGTCACCGCATTTGCGAACCTAAACCGTCAGCCAATTGACATGGACCTAATTCAACTAGTTCTGAAAGACTCTTATGCAAGTGATCTGGGAACTCAAATTTCCCCACTATCTATAATTTCTGCTACAGCCTCTTATTACAAAATTTCAGTAGAAGAGCTAACTGGTTCCGGAAGGCAACAAGCGATAGCACTTGCAAGACAAATTGCAATGCATATTTGCAGGGAGCTTACGGACATGTCTCTTCCAAAAATAGGGACTCAATTCGGCAACAGGGACCACACGACGGTTATGTATGCCACCAAAAAAATCAGCTCTGAGATGAGAGAGAAAAGGTACATCTACAACCAGGTGTCTGAAATCATTCAAAAAATAAAAGACGATCACAAATAGTTTTCAAAATTTGTTGTGGATAACAAACCAAATGTTGTGGATAACTAGGTGTTTTCTGTTCAAGAAAGACAAATTTATGTGGCTCAATTACTAATTATCCACAAACAAAGGACTTATCCACAGGATTATCAACAGCTGTGTAAACAAGTTACAGCCATGTAGTTCCCAAATAAACAGAGTCAATATCAGAGTTATCAACAGTTTCTACAATGCTTATTACTGTGGTTATTTATATCTAGATAGAAGGGGAACTAAGCGATTTACTTTTCGCCTTTGCCCTTTGCTGTAGGTGTGCCAAGATAAAACCCCGATTGAGGAAAGATTTTATGAAATTTCAAGCAGACCGTGAAGTGTTCAGTGATGCAATTTCATTTGTTGTGAGGCTAGTTTCACCAAAACCCCAACTACCCCAACTATCTGGAGTGATGATTGTTGCAGACGGCAATCAAGTGACTCTTTCTATTTTCGACTACGAAGTGTCTGCGAAGGTGGTTTTTTCTGCATCCGTTGACGTGCCAGGAAAAGTTTTAGTTCAAGCAAGATTGTTGTCCGAAATTGTTTCCAAGCTGCCGGGAGATTCAATATCGCTCACCATGCTTGATACAAGATTGCAAGTTGTCTCTGGCGCGAGCAAATTTGCTTTATCTTCAATGTCTACTTCCGATTATCCAGAAATCCCAGGTGTGCCAAACCCGAGCGGAAAAGTATCCGCATCGGAGTTCGCTCAGTCTGTTGCCCAGGTGGCCATCGCCGCTTCTAGGGAGGAAGTAACCCCAGTGCTCACATCAGTGATGGTTTCCGCTTCATCTAAAGAGCTAACCCTTGTTGCAACAGACAGGTTCCGAGTAGCAGTGAAGAACTTACCCTGGGAAGGATCGGCCACCCAGAAGGACCTTCTCATTCCGGCCCGAGTGCTTCAGGAGATAGCTAAAACATTTGCTTCCCAAGGTGATTTAGAAATATCTTTCGGGGAGGGGGAAAGAGAAGTTGTCGGGTTTTCGGCGGGAAATAAGTCTGTTTCAAGCGCCACAATAAAAGGCAAGTACCCTGCAGTTCTTGGCCTCTTTCCAGACAAAGTTGAAAATCATGCAGTTTTAGCTACTCAAGATTTACTCGACGCAACCAAAAGAGTGGCCCTCGTTGTAGATCGCGAAAAACCGCTGCGATATAGCTTTACAAATTCTGAATTGGTTTTAGAGTCAATCGGCTCAGGCGTTGCTGAGGCTACTGAACAGGTTGCATGTTCTCTTACTGGTGATGAGGTTGTGGTTTCACTAAGGCCACAATTTTTATCGGATGCACTTGGCGGCATTTCGGATGCGAACGTTAAGATCTCTTTTACTATAAATCCAAATAACCCCAACAAACCGGGGCCAGTACTAATCTCCGCTGCCTCCTCTAAGTCTGATAAACCAGAATTTAGGTATTTGTTGCAGCCCAACCTGCTGGTTTCCTAATTGGACTCGGACTTTAGCCTTGTGGGTTAGCTCCATAACCCTTGATAACTTTAGAAATTACGATCACCTTGAGCTCTCACTTACACCCGGTGTCACTCTTCTCCACGGCGAGAATGGTGAAGGGAAAACTAACCTGGTAGAGGCCATTAGTTTCCTTTCCACTCTTTCATCACACAGGACAGCCAGTTACCAACCTCTTATTTCAAACAACGAGGAAAGCAGTCAATTTTCCCTCCGTCTGAATCATGAAAAACGAGTGCTTTTAATAGCCGCTGAGTTAAACAGAACTGGTGCCAATCGATACTTTGTAAATGGAAATCAGAAGAGGCGCACGTCCGAGATCATAGGGACTCTCAAGACTGTTGTCTTCGCTCCCGAAGATTTGGACATCATTCGCCGAGACCCTCAGGACCGCAGGTCTTTTCTTGACACTGCCATGATCCAGCTCAAACCAAGACTCGCGGGAGTTAAATCTGACTACGACAGGGTTCTAAAACAAAGAAATGCCCTTCTAAAATCAGCCAAAAATACTAAAAACCCAGACCTTAGCACTCTTGATATCTGGAACGATCAACTAGTAAAGTTTGGAGCCGATTTGGTCTTATCTAGGATTCAGATCGTGGCCGATTTAGAACCGTTACTCAACTCTTTCTATCAGGAGCTATCCGCCAAGTCAGAATTGGTTGCCCTCGGTGTGCAATCGAGCATCCTGGGTCAAGACCCAGAGGGCAGCCAGTTTGACCTAAGCCATTTTTCTATTATCGAGATTAAAAAGTTGTTTCACGAGCAGCTCTCCAAAGCTCGGCTCCTAGAACTGGAACGGGGAATAACGCTTGTTGGCCCTCATCGCGATGAGCTAAAGATAGAGCTCGGCTCCCTGGCGGCGCGATTCCATGCATCACAGGGCGAGGCGTGGTCATTGGCTTTGGGTTTGAAGCTCGCCCACGCAGAACTAATTCGTATCGACTCACAGCAAGGCGACCCTGTTTTGATACTCGATGACGTTTTTTCGGTTTTAGACGCGGGAAGGCGCGAAAGGCTTACTAAATTCGTTTCGAAAAACGAACAGGTTCTAATAACCTCCGCAGATCTTTCGGTGACTCCCAATTTAGATTGGAGCGCTATCCATAAGGTTTTTGGAGGCGAGATCGTTGGCTAAGTTAGATTTCGAACTCGCCGATCGCTTTGTCAGCTCATATATAAAAGGTTCGGTGGGTTATAAGTCGCGAGATGCCAAGAGACGAGAAAAAAACACCGTCCGCGGATC
>JBDNID010000221.1:0-1688 GCA_041688475.1 Aquiluna sp. | reverse complement strand
TGCCGGAGTCGTAGAGGAAAAAGTCGAACGGCACGCCGGAGTAGAGCGCACGGAAATGATCCTCGGTAATTTGGAGCGATTTATAGACGCCCTCTTTGATAGCCACCGACGGCACTACGATGACGAACTTGGTGAAACCGTAACGCTTGTTCAGCTCGAACGCCGTGCGCAGATAGACGTAGGTCTTGCCCGTGCCCGTTTCCATTTCGGTGGTGAAGTCGCCCGACGTGAGCGAGGCCGACGGTGGCAGGCCGTTGCGGAGCTGGATGGCGTGGAGGTTGGCCAGTAATTCGTCGTCGAGCAAGGTCAGCCGGTTGCCGATGCCGAGATCGTTTTCGGCAAAGTTCATCCGCTGCTGCGCGTCGGCTACATCCCGCGTGACGGTGAACTCGGTGCGGCAAGTCTCCTGCCCACGAAACAGGTCGCAGACCGCTTCGATGGCTTGGAGTTGGTAATCTAGGTTGGGCTCGAAGTGGAGTTTCATGCTAAACGTAAGCTAAGATTGGCGGTCTTTAGCTTGTGTAAGATATTGTAATTAAGACCTTAGGATTCGGGTCGGATTGTGGGAGTCGATTAATCGAGCTTGTTTTCGCTTAGCTTAGCTTGGCTATCCACACGCAGTTTCCACATGGCACCGGCACCACGGGCAGCTCCCACGTTCTCAATCACTCCCCTCCGATGCGCTAACTCGAAGGTGAGGTTGCGAATCTTGTCTCGTTTCTGCGAGGCGGTCATGGACTCCGGTAATTTGTCCATGAATAGCTCGGTGATTACGGCCGGGCCAATAGGGCCGTGTTCACGAATAAGTTCAATCAACAGGTCGCGGTAATAGCGATTATCGAAACCGCGTTTGCGAATATGCTGCGCCTGCCCTCCCGTGTCGGCAGCTACTTTACTCGACACAAAGATGCGCGGATAACGGCCTTCGACCAGCTTGAGTTTTCTCAGCGTTTCGACCTCCGGCTTGGAAATGACTCGTCCCTTTTGGACTTTATCCAGCAAGACGACATGACGCAGATCCAGATCGCTGCGCTTCATCAAGGCGTGGGTGTAATTTAGATCCAAGATTTGACCGGCAATGGTCACCTCGACCCGGGGTCGTTGAGCATCGGACGAATCGAGAGAATAATCGGGAAGCGGAAAATGCCGGGAGCGTTGGGTGTCGAACATGCGGCGGATGCCACTACCGACCTGGTCGATCATGCGCAGGCGAATCATGCCGTCGATCAACCACTGATTTCGATAGTGCTCAGGCGGCGATTGATGCTCCAGCATCCACTCCACGCTGGGCGGGATGAATTGGCCGAGGTTGGAAAAAACAAGACGGCCGGGGTGCTCGACCACATTGATTTTGCCTCCCAGCCGATAGTCTTGGTGCGCGATGGCGTTGTGCAGCGCCTCGCGTATCACCCACGAATCATACTGCTGCAACGCCTCGGGGAAGAGCGTGCCGTCAGGCATACGCTCAATGGCTAGGTTTCGGATTTGGCCAAAGAGGCGGTCTGAGGAGAGAAGAAAGGGCGGGCCGAAATGCTGAGAGCTAACAGTGCCACCTTCCTTGCTGCGCAAGACCCAGCTCATTTTTGCGTCCACCGGCGAGAGATGATGAGATGCCTCATCCCTGCCCAGCAAAAGCAAGGCGGCGCGGGTGACTTTACCGGCCTTGGTAAGCTTGGCCTTGTTCAATA
>JBDNID010000220.1:0-2983 GCA_041688475.1 Aquiluna sp. | reverse complement strand
TTGTCCTTGCCCGAAATTGTCTTACTTTCCGCTCGGAGGATGAAAGTTGCCAAAAGCCTGCGGGGTGCAAGTAGTGGAGGGAGTTTGACACCAGCGCTTCGAGCCGCAGCCCAAAAGGCTAAAGCAATCAGATTGCGCTTCGCTCTAATTCCAAAGAACGCAATCCCCAATTCCGAAACCTCTATTCAATTTACTAATGTCGACATTGCTGGACTGGACATGGGAAAGATCAATCTTCAAATTGACGGCGGAGAGCTGGTGGTGATAACTGGACCAACCGGTTCTGGCAAGACCACTTTGCTGCAAGCAAGCTGCGGTCTGGCCGCTGAATTCTATGGGCGTCAAGTCACCGGCGAAATCGACGTCTTCGGTTTAGCGGTAAAGAAAAATATGGCAGAACTCGCCAGCTTGGTTTCTCTGGTACCTCAGGAGCCACGTGAGTCTTTTTTGGGAGAACGAGTGGGTGAGGAGCTTTTTGGGGTGACTGAGTATTACCTTGGGACGCAACATCTTTTAGAGGTGCCAATTAGTGCGCTTTCTCAGGCGCAAGTGGTTTTCGTGGCAATCACCCGGGCGCTCAACCCTCTTCCAAAAGCATTACTACTCGACGAGCCATTTGCAGCTCTTGATCCTGCGGCCAGTTCTCAATTAGTTGATTTGATATCCGACATGATTAAGAAGGGTGTGACGGTGGTCCTGGCCGAGCATCGGATTCGAGAAGTCAGTTCATTGAACCCGAGGTTTCTAAAGTTGCAGGCGGGGCTTAGTGAAGGCATCTGGAGCCCTAGATTCATCGTTCCAGAGACCGCGTTGGTGCAGTTGAATCAGCACCGGGTGCTGCGTGTCTCTTTTAGTGAACTCAACCGAGGCGGAAGGCTATTGGGCGAAACGGCATTCGCTGTCCAGCAGGGTGAAATTCTGGCAATATCGGGCCCCAATGGCTCCGGAAAGACGTCTTTATTAGAGGCGATTTTCTTTGGCCCCGCAAAAAGAGATATTTATGGCGTGACACTCGAAACCGCGGCTAGGCCCGACTTGATTGCCCTAGTGCCCGAAAACTTAGAGGGGTTCTTTATCTCTAAAACCCTTCGGGACGCCCTCAAGCGCGCGGATCAGGTGGCTAAAGTGTTGCCCGGGTTCACTGAGAGCACTTTCAGATCAATTTTGGTGACCTCGGAACTGACTCCCGAGTTGCTGGCCACCGACCCAAAGAAGCTATCTTTTGGAACAAGGCTCACCTTGGCTATCGCCATGCAGTTGAGCCATAAGCCAAAAGTCTTATTGCTAGATGAACCCGTGAAGGGGTTTGACCCGGTTATGCGAGCAAACGTGGCGAAGGTGTTGCGATGGATAGTTCAAGCCGGCACGTCTATTATTTTCACCTCTCAAGACTCGCAATTTGTCAACGCCGCGGCGGACAGGCAATTGGCGATTCAGGGTCAAGAACTTGTGGAAAAGACTCTTGGTGGCTGAGTTGAACCAAGTTACCAAGAACTTTGTTTGAGCTAGCTAATTAAATTCTCGTTATTGATGCAGACTTGGTTTGAGATCTGAGGGGATTGACTTGCAACTAATCGGTTTATGGGCTCTGATTGCCGCGACCATCGGGCCAGTCCAAAACATTCTGGGTTGGAGTATTTCGGGCTATTTGGTAGAGGGTTTCGACCCGATTTCTAAAACCATCAGCGACTTAGCTGCTGACGACTCTCCAGTGAAGTGGATTCAATCTAGTTTCTTTCTAGCTGGCGCGATTTTGACACTAATTGCCGCCTATAGCGCTAGGTCATTCGCCTTTCCCGGCAGGATTGCATTGTTTCTTGCCGGCTTCGCCGGTTTTGGTTACACCTACTTTCCGACAGCATCAGAGCCGCAATCACCGAATTGGCATGTGATATTCGCGACCATTGCTTTTGTGCTGTTCTCAGCTTGGCCGCTTTTATCAATGCGTTTTGATAGGCGCTACCACTGGTCGCTCAGACCCGTGGCAGCAATCAGTGCCACCTCAATAATGGGAGCCACAACCCTATGGTTCTTGCTCACCTGGCTTGAACCGGGTCAGCCCATTGTTGGTCTTTCCGAAAGGGTGATAGCGGTGATGCAGGTGCTGTGGCTCTCATTTGTGATTTGGTCGCAATGGCTTCACCAACAAAAAACGGTAATCAAGAATGCTCCCGATTTAGCCCGCGAGTCCAAGAGTTAGCCAATAGGTTCGGATGTCTTCAAGCAAATAAATTTATTTCCGACTAAGCCCTGGAGTTGGCATCCTCGTAGGACTTGGCCGCAGCGGTGACCTTGTTCTGTTTCATCGCTCCTAAACCGGAGGCAATCACCAAGGCGGAGCCAATAATGATTAGGTTCTTGATGATGTATTGACCTTCGAGAGTCAGCCCGAATGGGAATACCTCAAAGCAAATCTCAGGGAGCAAAACAAGTGGCAAGAATGTTCCTGGCATCTGAAATGCCAGCAGCACAATGCCAATTCTGGTTAGCGCTGGGATTAGAAAAGCTACACCGATAGCAACTTCCCACAGCCCCAATAGCGGAACAATAATTTCCGGGGTGAGCCAATACACAGTGGCTGCAACTAAGTCATAAGCGGGGGAAAGATGCCCAATCATTTTTAGGGCTCCGAACCAAATGAAGGTGACACCAATCGCAAACCGCAAAAATGGAACTCCGATCTTGGCGGAGAGTTCTATAACCATGCTGTCAAATTTTGCGACAAGTTTTGCCAGTGGAGCGGGAATCATGTTGAGTTCCATTTCTTCTAATTTGGGCGTTTTGCTCGTGTCAGAACAAATCTAAAAAAGTACCTTTTTATTCCAGAGACGCAATGTAAAGGTTTACGAGAGCTCGCCAGCGATCTGAGTAACGTGGTTAATGGCAATCGAGTGGCCGCCCGGGTGGCTAAGCCATAAAACCTCGGCACCTGCTTCAATAAGCTTCCTCACAAGATTTTCGGTGGTCGCTTCTGGCGCGTAAG
>JBDNID010000219.1:0-11231 GCA_041688475.1 Aquiluna sp. | reverse complement strand
CGCTTCTTCAACAGCGCTTCTTGCTGCTTGCTCGGAAACTTGGCTGTTTTCGTATTCAACCCTGAGCTCAGAATCCGATACCGAACCTGCATCCGGAGCCAATACCTCTTGCTCTGCCTGCAGAGCTAAAACGCCCTGCTGAGAGCTGACCAAGGAATCATTTAGCGAAACAATCTGAGTCTCAAAACCCTGAATTCTGCTTTCTAGAACAGAGAGCGAGTTCAACAATTTCGAACGCTCCGCTTCTGATCGCTCCACCTCGGAGCGTTCTGACAAGAGATTGACTTCAAACTGGCTTAGCTCCTCACTAGCCAAGAGGCGCTTTTGCTCTAACTCTCTAAGCGATGCGGCCGTTGAGTCAACGCTGGACTCGAGGGTCTCGAGTTCCGACTCTGAGCTGGCTAATTGGCCTTTGAGCTCTTCAACCTCGCCATCTTTGATGAAGAGCTGTTGTTGACCTAGGAGCGAAATTCTTTGCTGAGCAAGATTTTGAAGGGATCTCAACTTTGATTCGGCGGCTTCGAAACCAAAGAGTCTTTGGCGAAGCTCATCAAGCTTGTTAGAGACCAATTGGGTCTCGATCTCCTGGATCCCGGCTTTAGTGGAGGAGAGTTGAGATTGAGCATAGGAAGACTCAGCTCGGCGTTCATTTTCGCTCTTAGATGCGAGCTCAAGTTGCTGGCTCAGTTCTCTGATTTGGTGAGCCAGAAGCTTTGACTTTGCCTCTCTGGCGATTGCCCCGATTTGCTGGGCCTGTCTAGCAATGTCTGCCTGTCGACCAAGTGGCTTGAGGTTTCTTCTAAGTTCAGCGGCTAGGTCTTGCAGTCTGGTGAGGTTTAGCTGCATGGCATCGAGCTTGCGCTCGGTCTTTTCTTTGCGCCTTCGATATTTCAGGATTCCAGCGGCTTCCTCAATGAAGGCCCGACGCTCTAGCGGAGAAGCTTTTAGCACGGTGTCAAGTTGCCCTTGGCCAACGATCACGTGCATTTCACGACCGAGCCCGGTGTCACTCAGGAGTTCTTGCAAGTCAAGCAGGCGACAGGATTCCCCGTTTATGGCGTATTCACTTGCTCCGTTTCTAAACAAAACCCTGGAGATTGTGACTTCGGAATACTCAATCGGGAGTGCTCCATCGGCATTATCGATGGTTAGCTGAACCTCGGCGCGACCCAACGGGCCCTTGGTCGCAGTTCCTGCGAAGATAACATCTTCCATCTTGCCGCCGCGAAGGGTTTTCGCGCCCTGCTCACCCATTACCCAGGCAAGCGCGTCCACCACGTTGGATTTACCGGAGCCGTTGGGCCCGACTACGCAAGTAATACCGGGCTCGAATTGGAGGGTGGTGGGCTGGGCGAAGGACTTAAATCCCTTGAGGGTGATGCTCTTAAGGTACAAGGCTGACCACCCCTTTCGAATACCTCAGAAGCCTAGCCAAATATCGGTTCCAGATAAGCCTCAATGGCACTGGCGCAGATTTCGCTATCGACCTCAAAAAAAAATTAACATTGTCCGCACATTTGGTCCAAATTTAGCTTCTGTGTCCGTGAATCTGGACCGAATTAGGACTGGCTGAAAAAAATGGACTGCCCGACTCGAATGAGCTTGCTGGGATTCCTAGGAGAAAAATGCGATAGCCAAGTAGAATTGGAAGGTTGCCCATGCCTTCTCGGCCGAATCTAAAGAGATATCTTTTATCATGAAACAGAATAATCACATTCGTAATGTTGCCATCGTCGCTCACGTAGACCACGGCAAGACCACCTTGGTTGATGCCATGCTGAAGCAGACTAACTCCTTCGCCTCTCACGGCTCAGTAGACGAGCGAGTCATGGACTCCGGGGATCTAGAACGCGAAAAGGGAATCACAATCCTCGCTAAAAACACCGCCGTCGCATACTCGGGTCCTTCGGCCAAGGGCGAGACAATCACCATCAACGTGATCGACACCCCGGGCCACGCCGACTTTGGTGGCGAGGTGGAGCGCGGACTTTCCATGGTGGATGGTGTTGTTCTTTTGGTGGATGCTTCGGAGGGTCCATTGCCACAGACTCGCTTTGTGCTGAGAAAGGCACTTGAAGCAAGACTTCCGGTAATCCTTTTGGTGAACAAGACCGACCGACCGGATGCTCGCATCGATGAGGTTGTCGAGGAGAGCCATGACTTGCTACTGGGTCTAGCGTCCGACCTTCATGACTCCGTCCCAGACCTAGACATTGATTCAATCCTGGATCTTCCAGTTGTCTTCGCATCCGGCAGAAACGGAATGGCCTCGCTAAATAAGCCGGCCGATGGCACCCTGCCGGACACCGAAGACCTCGAGCCACTTTTCGAGGCAATTCTCAAGTACATCCCAGCTCCCAGGTACGAAGAAGGTGCGCCGCTTCAAGCCCACGTCACCAACTTGGATGCCTCTTTATTCCTAGGACGATTAGCACTTCTTCGCATCTATAACGGCGAAATCAGAAAAGGCCAGCAGGTGGCCTGGGTTCGCCAGGATGGCACCACTCAGACCGTGAAAATTACCGAGCTACTAGGAACCAAGGCGCTTGAGCGTCTACCAATCGAAAGTGCTGGCCCCGGCGACATAGTCGCGGTTGCCGGCATTGAGGGCATCACAATCGGTGAGTCACTGTGTGATCCAAACGACATCAGGCCCTTGCCTCAAATCAAGGTTGACGACCCGGCAATCTCAATGACCATTGGAATTAACACCTCACCAATGGCCGGTCGAGTAAAAGGCGCGAAGGTCACCGCAAGACTCGTGAAGGACCGCCTCGACCGTGAGCTAATCGGTAACGTATCCATCAGAGTCCTTCCAACCGAGCGTCCGGATGCTTGGGAGGTCCAAGGCCGTGGAGAGCTCGCTCTTGCGATTTTGGTTGAACAGATGCGTCGTGAAGGCTATGAACTAACCGTTGGTAAGCCTCAAGTGGTTACCAAAAGGGTCGACGGCAAACTCCACGGGCCAATTGAGGAGCTGACAATCGATGTCCCAGAAGAGTTCCTGGGAGCTGTAACCCAGCTTTTAGCCGCTCGCAAAGGCCGAATGTTCAACATGGTCAACAACGGCACCGGCTGGGTTCGCATGGAATTCAAGATCCCTTCCAGGGGTCTTATCGGCTTTAGAACAGAGTTTCTAACCAATACCAAGGGTGCAGGAATTGCCAACGCGCTAGCCGCAGGCTACGAGCCATGGGCTGGCGAGATTGTAACCAGGCTTAACGGTTCGCTAATTGCCGACCGTGCCGGTGTTGCGACCCCATTCGCAATGATTGCTCTTCAAGAGCGAGGAGCTTTCTTTGTTGACCCAACCAGCGAGGTTTATGCCGGCATGGTTGTTGGAGAAAACTCTCGATCTGAAGACATGGAAGTCAACATCACCAAGGAGAAGCAGCTCACAAACATGAGAGCCGCATCAGCTGACAACTTCGTGGGTCTTACTCCTCCGAGGAGGCTCTCCCTGGAAGAGTGTCTCGAATTTGCTCGCGAGGATGAGTGTGTTGAGGTAACTCCTGAGGGCACCAGAATTCGTAAGCTGGAATTAGATGCCAATCTAAGAGCAAGGGCAGCCTCTGCGCGCAAGAATGCTAGCAAGGTCTAATTCGCGATTTGCTCCGGCGATAACAACTAGATTTGAGTAAAAAAACACGATTTACGGGCTTGATTAGCCACGCCTAGCGGCCCTGCGGATTTCTTGTTCTTCAGGATCCGGAACCGGGACAGCGGCAATTAGCTTTTTGGTGTAGTCAACCTGGGGGTTTCTAAGGATCTGATCCTTAGTCCCCTGCTCAACAATCGAACCGTGCTGCATGACAGCAATCCGGTCGCTCAAAAGGTCAACCACCGCCAGATCGTGAGAAACAAACAGGGTAGCAAACTGTTGCTCCTTTTGAATCTCCTGCAATAACTGAAGAACCCTTGCCTGCACTGACACATCTAGAGCGCTAGTGGGCTCGTCGGCGACGAGTAGCTTCGGGTTTAGCGCAAGTGCTCTGGCAATTCCAACCCGCTGGCGCTGACCTCCAGAAAGCTCGTGCGGGTAACGGTTCCGGTAAGCATTAGGCAGCTCCACCATATCCAGTAGCTCGCTAACGCGATTGGTGCGCTCTTTCTCATTTTGGCCAGCGAGCAAAAGCGGCTCGGCAATTGACTGACCAATGGGCCATCTCGGGTTTAGGGATGAACCCGGGTCCTGAAACACGATGCCAATGTTTCTCCTAACGGCCTGCAGTTCTTTTTTGGAGACTCCTACCATCTTTTGCCCGGCAACCTCTAGCTGCCCAGAGCTAATCGGCAATAGCCCCACGACAGCCCTACCGATGGTTGTCTTACCGGAGCCCGACTCCCCCACAAGACCCAAAACTTCACCCGGGTAAATCTCTAAAGTTGCGTCTTTTACCGCTAGAAAAGCCGGCACCTTGCCACGTTTTGGGTATTCGATGTTCAGGTTTTCCATCTTGAGAGCTGGGAGCGCGCCGGCTGCTCTTAACTTTGACTCGGTAACTGTGATTGATCCAAGGTGAGGCACTGCAGCTAAGAGATCTTTTGTGTATTGATGTGCTGGGTTCTTGAAGATTTTAATCGTGGAACCGGCTTCAACAACAATCCCGTCTTTCATGACAATCATGTGGTCTGAGAGGTCGGCCACTACCCCCATGTCGTGGGTAATCAAAATGATGGCCGAATCCAGGCGCTTATTGAGGCCTCTCAGAAGATCTAAAATTTCAGCCTGCACTGTGACATCCAGAGCGGTAGTTGGTTCATCTGCTATAAGCAATAGCGGATCGCAGGAGATCGACTGCGCGATCATGGCGCGTTGACGCTGACCGCCAGATAGCTGGTGAGGATATGAGTTGAACGCCTTTTCAGGATCCGGCAATTCAACCATCGCCAAAAGTCCTAAGGATCGCTTCTTGGCCTGGGCTTTGGTCATCACGGGGTTGTGGACCTGAAGCGCCTCTACAATCTGAAAGCCAATCGTGTAGACCGGGTTTAGAGCCGTCATGGGCTCTTGAAAGATAACTGCAATCTCTTTACCGCGAATTTGTCGAAGCCGCTTCTTATCGGCTCCAATGAGCTCTTCACCCAGCAGCTTGACGGAGCCGGATGCGCGGCCATTGACCGGCAAGAGACCCAAGAGGCTCATAGCCGAGGTTGATTTACCCGAACCGGACTCACCAACAATGGCTAGCACCTCGCCCGAGCTCACCTTGAAATTGATTCCGGATGCCGCCATCACCCATTCGCCATCCACCCAGAAGTCGACTGAAAGCCCAGAGGTTTCTATGATTGCGTTTTTTTGCTGCATTAGGCAATTACTCCTAGAGCTAGGTTTATCTCATGCAAGTTTTCAAGTCTCGGTTTGGCAGGGGCATAACCATACTCAGCAGCTTCGTGATGGGCTTGGCCTTTGTCACCAGCTTCGCTAATCAAGGAATCGCCGCGGCGATTAGCTCGCTGCCAGTAATTGCCCTCCTGATTTATGTTGTTGTAATTCTTTTTTGGTTGCCCAGGGTTGAAATAGATGAAGGTGGAGTTCGAATCATTAATGTGATTCGAACTCACTATGTTTCCTGGGGTGCGATTAGCCGAATTGACACTCGATATGCCCTGACCTTGTTTATTGGCGAAAAAAAATACGTGGCATGGGGAGCTACTGCCCCCGGTCGCCATGCAGCATTTTTCGCTACCCGTGATCAAGGTACTTTTTTGCCCGAATCCACCTATCTTGCTGGCACCGTTCGCCCGGGGGATCTCACGACTAGTGACTCTGGTGCTGCAGCGGCAGTGATTAGACAGCGCTGGGAGAAACTCCAAGGTCAAGAATTGATGGCGAGTGTTGCAACCAGCTGGCATCTCAAAACCATATTGCTGCTGCTGGTATTGATACTCAGCGCATGGTTTATTGGCTAGTGACTTATTGGTCAATCGCTTATTAGCCAGCAAGTTTTTTGCCAGCTGCATTAGTTAGCCCTGCGCTTTGCAATGAAGTTCTTTAGATCCTGCATCGCACCATCGGTGCGAGGAACTCTGCTTTGCCTTGGGTCAAAGGCATCTCTTAGCCCGTCTCCCACAAAGTTGATTGATAGAGCGATCAAAACAATGAATAGCCCTGGATACCAGAACAGCCAGGGCCTGGTCTTAAAGGCCTCATTATATTCCGAGATGATTTGGCCCAGGGATATGTCGGGTGCTGTGATTCCAAATCCCAAGAAACTCAATGAGGTTTCAATCAGAATTGCAGCCGACATCAAAAGCGTTGCATTCACCACGATTACACCGATCGAGTTCGGCAAGATATGACGGAAGATAATCCGGAAGCTCGAGGCTCCGGCGACTCTTGCCGCATCGACAAACTCTCTTTCGCGCAAGCCTAGGAACTCTGCCCTAACAAGTCTTGCAAGGCCCGTCCAGGCGATTAGCCCCAGCAAAATTCCCAGAGACCAGGCGCTACCGCCGAAGGTGCGACCAAGGACCGCTCCTAGGACAAGGGTGGGGATGATGATAATGACATCGGTGAAGCGCATCAAGATGCTATCGAGCCAACCCCTAAAGAATCCGGCAATCGAACCGATAACGACTCCCAGAGTGGTTGAGATGATTCCGACCAATGCGATAACCGTCAAAGACTGTTGCATACCTCGCATCACCCGGGCAAAAATGTCTTTACCGAGAGTGTCTTGGCCGAATGGGTGATCGCCCGGGTTTGGTGGCCAAAGAGTCAAAGTAGGGGTTCCACCAGGGTTCAGAATGTCGTAGTTCTCATACCAGTTGTATTGCCACCAGCCGGGAATCCTAAATCCGTCCAGGGCAAGTCTTCCGGAGTTCGGATCCGTAACCAACTGACCAGACCCTCCGATGATGGTGCCCACCGAGGTGAAGGCCAAGAGTGTGATGAATAAAAGCGTAAATAACGAAATCATGGCCGCTTTATGAGCAAAGAAGCGCTTTTTCACAATCTTTCCAAGCGATAGACCTTCGGTCTCGCGCTGCTCGATTGTCATCTCAAGGTTGGCTTGAACCTCATCGCCTAGTTTCTTTTTCTTAGCCATTAGTTCACCCGAATTCTTGGATCAAGCGATGTGTATAAAAGATCGGCAATCAGATTTCCCACAACCGCAAACAACCCGGTGACTAAGAAAAAGCCCATCACTAGATTCACATCCACCGCATTCAGGCCAGCGTTGAATAAAGCTCCCATGCCCTGCCAGGCAAAGACCCGCTCCGTGATAATTGCACCACCAATCAAACCCGAGATGTCAAAAGCAATGATGGTTGCAATTGGAATCATGGCATTTCTAAATGCGTGGCGCACGATTACCGTGCGCTCATTGAGGCCCTTCGCACGCGCGGTGCGAATGTAGTCCTGGTTTAAGACCTCTAATAAGGATGCTCTTGAGTAGCGGGTATAACCCGCTACCGAGATGATCATTAGGGCGGCTGTCGGCAAAATCAAGTGGGCGTAGGAATCCAGAATCGAGAGCCACATGTTGTTTTCGCGACCAATGGTTGGGGTAACCGCACCGATTGTAGAAACAAAGCCGGTTTTCATTGGAATCAGCTCTAGGTAGCGGCTCCAGTATTGCAATGCCTCATCGATAACCAAAACCAAACCTGCAAACCCGCCAACAATACCGGCGGTTCTTGCAATGTCTCTTTTAGCATCGCCACCAAAAGCTAGGCCCAAGCCAACCCCGATTGCTGCCATGCCGACAATCGCCGCCAAGATGCCCAAGGGGCCCTCAAGATAAAAGAACAGGTATTGGCCCGGAAGCCAAATTGCTCCCGCAATAATAGCCATGCCGCCAACGATCATTACAGCGCGCTTTTGAGCAAACCCGGTTGATAATAGTAGCGCAAGCCCTGCGATCATGGCGGTGAGTAGCACCACGCCCACCAGGCCAATAGATGGGGTCTTGAGCCAACCGGTTAGGTTCATTGCAATTAATAACGCTGCCGATAGAGCCAGGGAACCCAAAAACACCCTGATTCGGGTCTTGAGTCCGCCACCGGCAATCCCGGTTGACACCACCGCCAATATCAAAGCGATAATAGAAATGGCGGAAGTGGAGAAGAACGGATCTTCTAGGAATCTATTGAACCGAATTGCTCCGAACTCTTTGAGCAATACAGCGACCCAAAAAATTGGTAGTGAATAAAAAACAAAAGCGAAGAAGGTAACGCTGTAGTCATAGCCCGAATACTGCCTAAGTGCGGTAGTCATACCAACCGCAACACCGACAACGATAGACAATACTGTTGCCAGGGTAATCAACTGCAGTGTTGAGAACATGGCGCCTGCCAATGCGTCAATCACCGGGGCCTCGCCCTTGGCAATGGAGATCCCGAGGTCACCGCGGCCAATCAAAAAGCCTGCTGCCCCGGCAAGCCAGAGGAAATATCGTAAAATCGGCGGAACATCCAGATTCAGTGCGTCGGTGAGATAGGCGATTCTCGCCTGAGCGGAAAGATCGATTGAGGCCCGAAGGTCCCTTAGCGGATCACCTGAAATAGCAGTGAGCTGATAGACAATAAAGGACGCCACAAGCAAGACCACCAAAGTGGACGCGAGCCTGCGAATTATAAAACTGAGCATGCCTTGCCTTTGTGTCATAGAGAATGGGGGTCACCGCTTTGACACGGTGACCCCCATCCTCTTATGACGCTATGTTACTGAGCGTTTGGTGTCCACTCCCAGAAGTTCCAGAAGTAGTTTGGCGATAGAACGTTGGTCTTAACGTTCGTAACGCTCTTGTCCCACCAGGTGAGACCTGGGAACTGGAAAATGGTGATGCTGTAACCATTATTTGCCAGTTCCTGCTCAACTGCGACACGGATCTCGATCTGACGCGCAGGATCAAGGGCAGTGTCTAGCTCAGATAGCAAACCATCGACCACGGTGGAAGAATATCCACCGAAGTTAGAGGGCTTGCCGGTTCCTAGGTACTGGTCGGTGCCAGTAACTGCTAGGGAGGTCGACTGCCATCCGAAGATGACTGCGTCGTGCGGGTTGGTTGGCATTGCCGCGGTGTCGGTGAACTCCCAGTTTGGCTCGGATTCATCCACCAGGGTGAAGCCAACCGAGTCAGCAGAGATTTTAATGAGCTCATACTGCTGGCCGCGACGAACGTTGCCCTCTGGATACCAGAAGCCAACTTCGATAGGAGCGGTGATTCCGGCCTGGGCTAGAAGACCCTTGGCCTTGGTCCGGTTTTCGTCATCGGTGCCTAAGTAAAGCGCGTAAGCAGCTTCAGCTTGATCGTAACCTTCAGCGCCTGGAATAAACAGGGCCGAGGTGCGCAAGGAAGCGCTTGGGTTTAGCGGCTTGATGATCTTGTCCAAGATCTCGGTGCGAGGAATTGACAACAAGAATGCCTGACGAACTAGCTGAGCAGTCTCTTGATTTCCACCGTAGCTTGCTGGGTCGAAAGGACCACCGTTGTTGAAGGTGAGGTCGATGTGCTCGTAAACGGACTCATCGCCACCTGCATACTCGGCGTTCATTAGACCCTGAACTAGTGCTAGCACGTCAGCAGTTGGCTGACCCGAAGCGATCTGAATCTCACCATTATCTACTGCCTGAACAGCCGCGGTTGGGTCTTCGATCTGACGGATGGTTACGCGGTCATACAGTGGAGCTGGGCCCCAGGTGTATAGCGGGTTGCGAACCACGGTTAGGTACTGCTCTTCAACTAGTTCTTCAACCATGTATGGGCCGGTCGAAAGTGATACTAAGGCGTTCTCTGGGGTGTTTGGGCTCTGGTAAGCAGAGTTCCAAGTGGCTGCGACTGGTGTTAGGTAGTCCAGATTGTTCGACATAATTGCATCGATTAGAGCTGTCTTGGCTGCTGTCGCATCGGTTACCTCAGGGTAAGTCATCTGAACGGTACCGTGAGCAGAGACGCCAACTGCGAACTGAAGTTCCCAGTCAACATACTGCTTGTCGTACTCAAAAGTAATGGTCTTGCCATCAACGGTTGGAAGCTTGGAAGCCAGGTCCTCACGTGGATTGGCGTGTTGGAACAAGAAGCCGCCATCGGCATCTAGACCGTAACCGAATATTGTCGCCCATGCCAAAAGCATGTCAGCGCCATCAACTGGAACACCGTCTGACCAGACGACATCGTCGTTGATGGTGTATTTAATTGTTAGTGGGTCTTCAGTTACTACCTCGTAAGAACCAAATTCGGTGTTCTTCACCAATGTTGGACCGTCGTCGTAGTAGCTAAAACCAGAAGACATTAGGTACATTGCAACCGCGTTTGCGGTGTTGTTACCGGATGCGCTGTTGGTATTGAAGTCGTCGATTAGATCGTTCCATGCAACGGTTATTAGCGGTGCGGTTATCGCAGCGCTGTCGGTTGGGCTGGCGGTTGGAGTTAGCTCTTCTGTCGCTGCACAGCCCGAAAGGGTCAGTGCCAGAACGCTAAAACTGGCTACCAGGCCAATTCCGCGGAATTTCCTCATAGTTCTCCTTGTGTTTATACATCAGGAATGGAGCTTATGACCCCATCTGGACAGACCAACTCTAGAGCAGAGATCCAGCTACTGGGGGTCGCCCTATTGCAGTTTTGTAACAAAGATGTATCGTCGAGCTACAAAGCCAGCGCCGAAAACTAGCTAAAAGCTACAAAAATATCCCTAAGGGTTAGTATTTTTCCCATGCGAAGCGATTTAGCAGCCCTGGGGGCAGTTTTTCTGTGGGCCTCCTTGGCCACTTTGGCCATCGCTTTAGAGGCACTGCCGCCTTTGCTAATGACCGGTATAGGGCTGCTGATTGGCAGCTTAATTTCGGTGTTTCTGGCCAAGGGAAGTTCGTCCAAGCTGATTCCGGAACCAAGGCTTTTGTTACTCGGGGTATACGGGCTGTTTGGCTACCACGTGGCTTTATTCGCTGGGCTGCAGAATGCTCCTGCGGTGCAGGCCAACCTGGTGAACTATCTTTGGCCGCTGCTGATAGTGGTTCTGGCGCCGCTATTTTTCAACCAGCTCAAGCTGAAGACGAAGCACATTTTCGCCGGATTCATTGGTTTTACGGGTGCCGCAATTGCGATTTTGAGTGGCAGCCAAATAACCGGGGAATTCGAGATTGGCTACCTTTACGCGCTAGCGGCAGCATTTATATGGGCCACCTATTCCCTTGGCTCGAAAAGAATTGGGAGTTTTCCAACCGCTCAGGTTGGGAGCTTTGGCTTGGTCGCCGGATCTCTGGCCCTAGTAGCGCATTTGGT
>JBDNID010000218.1:0-2085 GCA_041688475.1 Aquiluna sp. | reverse complement strand
GGCCTCACAAGGAACATGTCGGCCGCAGAGATTATTGATCAGATTGTGCAAGCCAACCGAGTGATTGCCGATGGCGAACTGGGGGGTAAGCGCAAAGCCGGTTCCGAAGGTCCGGAGCGAGTTTCAAACATTGTGTTTATGGGGATGGGCGAACCGCTTGCCAACTACGCCAAGGTGGTTTCAGCTCTCAGAACAATGGTCGAACCGCAACCCAATGGTTTGGGTATGTCGGCTAGAAACATCACGGTCTCCACCGTTGGCCTAGTTCCTGCAATCAAAAAGCTCACCGAAGAGGGCATCCCAGTTACTTTTGCTCTTTCATTGCATGCCCCCGATGACCACTTGCGAGACGAGCTGATTCCAGTGAACTCGAAGTGGAAGGTAGATGAGGCACTTGATGCCGCTCGCGCCTACTTTGATAAAACCGGCAGAAGAGTATCGATTGAATACGCTCTTATCAAAGACATGAATGACCACGCCTGGCGAGCCGAGCTATTAGCCAAAAAGCTAAACGACCGAGGTAAAGGCTGGGTCCATGTGAACCCGATTCCACTGAACCCGACCCCGGGTTCAGTGTGGACCGCTTCCACAAGGGAAGTCACAGACATCTTTATTGATCGGCTAGAAGCGGCCGGCATTCCCACCACCTTGCGCGATACTCGCGGTAAAGAGATTGATGGGGCCTGCGGGCAGCTGGCTGCTGCGGATTAGTTTCGTAGGTTTTAGCTAAAACATAATTTGCTCAGTGAATAGCTGGACAGACTGTGAGCGTAGATAAACGCTATGTAAAAAGCGACAAGAATAAAACTTGAAAAAACCTATTTTTTTGGCCGTTTCCTGATTTTTAAAGATTATTTCAATTTCACTCGGCGACCAGTTCATGCAAATAAAACGGCTGCAGTTGTTGCGGCAGATGAAATTACGCTGGGCTTTATGGCCCATGGTTTTTCTAAAATGGCGCTCTGCCCCAACTCGACCCCGTAGCCTCGTTTTATGCAAAACATTAGATTTGGCCTTGGAACTTTTGGAGATATGTCCCTGGACGATAAGGGAAACCCGGAGTCTTTTGGGCAGGTGCTTCGCAATGTAATTGAGCAAGCCAAGCTTGCCGATGAGTTGGGATTAGATACTTTTGTAATCGGCGAGCACCACCGAGATGACTATTCGGTTTCAGCGCCTGACACCTTGTTGGCGGCGATTGCCAGTGTGACAAAGAACATAAAGCTCTCCACCGGTGTGACTGTTTTGTCTTCGGAAGACCCGGTTCGGTTATATCAGCGCTTCGCAACCATTCAAGGCATTTCTAACGGCAGAGCCCAGATCATTGCTGGGCGTGGCTCCTTCATCGAGTCGTTTCCGCTGTTTGGCTTTGAACTAAGCGACTACGCCGATTTATTTGAGGAGAAGCTAGAGCTTTTATTAGAGCTTCTCAAAGAGCAGCCTTTGACTTGGTCCGGGAATCGCACCCCGAGTCTGAAAAACCAAGAGGTTTACCCAAAGACTGAGGCCCCAATCCCTCTTCATGTTGGGGTTGGCGGGTCCCCCGAATCAGTGATTCGAGCGGCCAGGTTGGGTATTCCAATGGCTCTTGCAATCATTGGCGGCGACCCGGCGAGATTCGCACCATTTGCCAATTTATATCGGCAGAAACTAGCCGAGTTAGGTAAAGCGGAATTGCCGATCTCGATTCACTCGCCGGGATTTGTGGCGGAAAGTGATGAATCGGCCATCGAGACCCAGTGGCCGCATCACGAAGTAGCATTTGGCCGAGTGGGCAAAGAGCGTGGTTGGCCGCCAATCACTAAGGAGCACTTTTTGGCTGAGGTTCGCGGCGGGTCTTTATATATTGGCTCCCCAGAGACTGTCGCGAACAAGATCGCTTATGCGCTCACTAGCCTCGGAGCCTCAGGGTTCGATTTGAAATACTCGACCGGGCCAATGCCGCACTCGAAGCTGATGCGGTGCATAGAGCTGTATGCAACTCAGGTGGTTCCCAGGGTGAAAGATTTACTCGCGCTAGAGCTATAACCCTCTAAAACACTGGCCTGTCGCCAATCATAAGTTCGGTTTCTACTAGGCCCGAAT
>JBDNID010000217.1:0-5974 GCA_041688475.1 Aquiluna sp. | reverse complement strand
TCATCACCATCGGCGACAACGCGGGTCACCGGCAGGCGGTACTTGCGTGCGAAATCAAGGTCGCGCTGATCGTGAGCGGGGACCGCCATGATCGACCCGGTTCCATAGTCGGCCAACACGTAATCCGAAACCCAAATCGGGATTCTTTCACCATTGAGTGGGTTGACGGCGAAACGACCTAAATCCATCCCCGATTTGGGTCGATCAGTTGCCAGCCGGTCTATGTCGTTCACTTTTTTTACAGAGTCGAGGTAGGTATTAAATTGTTCTTGGGTCTCTATGGACGCATCGGCCACAAGCTCTTGAGCAAGAGCGCTGTCAACCGCGGCAACCATGAAGGTCGCCCCATACAGAGTGTCTGGTCGGGTTGTGAATACGCTAACTTTTTCGGTCCGGCCTTCTATCTCAAAATCAACATTGGCTCCGTGCGATCTGCCAATCCAGTTTCGTTGCATACTCAAAACCTTGGAGGGCCAATTGCCTTCAAGTCCATCCAAATCATCTAATAATCGGTCGGCGTAATCTGTGACCTTGAAGTACCACTGGGTTAGTGCCTTCTTGGTGACCTGCGAATCACAGCGTTCGCAAAGCCCCTGCACAACCTGCTCGTTTGCCAAAACCGTCTGGCAGCTTGGACACCAGTTCACATTTGAGTTTTTGCGGTAAGCAAGCCCCCGTTTATAAAACTCCAAGAACAACCATTGGTTCCAGCGGTAATAGAGTGGGTCACAGGTTTCTAGTACCCGATCCCAATCGAAGCTGCACGCGTAACGGCGCATCGACGCTTTTTGCTGCGCGATATTCTCATAGGTCCAATCTCTTGGATCCAAACCGCGCTTAATTGCGGCATTTTCAGCCGGCAAACCAAAGGCGTCCCAGCCAATCGGGTGCATCACGTTATAGCCGCGCTGAATCCAGTATCGAGAGATTACATCGCCCAGTGCATAGGCCTCGGCGTGACCCATGTGTAGGTCGCCAGAGGGGTATGGGAACATGTCCAAAACATACTTGCGTGGTCTCTGATCATCGGGTTTCGATGAATCGAATGGCTTTTGCTCATCCCAAATTGGAAGCCACCTATTTTGGATGTCTTCAAAGTTATATTCTGCGCGCAAGTTTTACCTTTAGTTCCTGAAGCCCTTAGATTACCAATGCAATCTTGCCCCAAGCGCCTTTGACAGTGCTTGAGCTTTCAATTGAATTTCCTGGTGTTCCGATTCCGGGATCGAATCCGAGGTTATTCCCCCGCCAATTCCTATTGAGACCCGACCATCTTCGAAAACTGCCGTCCTGATGACCATGCCCAAATCCATTGAACCATCTTGGCCAATCCAGCCAATCCCCCCCGAGTACCCGGCTCTTGCCGAATCCTCCAACTGATCAATCAGTTCAATTGCTTTTAATTTGGGGGCTCCGGTCATCGAGCCGCCTGGGAACAGGGCTCGAAGGACATCAAATCCGCTCAACTGCACAAGCAGTTCTCCAGAAACATCGGAGACTAACTGGTGAACGGTTGAATAGCTTTGAACTTCAAATAGACCGCTAACGCGAATGCTTGCCGGTTCGCATGCAACGGAAAGATCGTTTCTAATCAAATCCACAATCATTAAGTTTTCA
Source organism: Aquiluna sp. (assembly GCA_041688475.1). GTDB lineage: Bacteria > Actinomycetota > Actinomycetes > Actinomycetales > Microbacteriaceae > Aquiluna. The sequence continues at coordinate 4,357 of JBDNID010000217.1, read as the reverse complement.
GCGCGCTCTTTTGGGTTGGTCGAAAGCTCCAGCTTCAACGCTTCATCCTGCACCTTATCTTCAGAGCGCGCCCTGGTTCCCTTGATTGGCGAACTAAGTGCGGTATTGCCCGAGACCTCCAAAAACCGCTCGGGAGAGATGCTCACATAGCTGAGCCGGCCGATTCTTAAAAAGGTGCTGTAGGGGGCTGGATTGGTCTTTCTAAGCCTCAAAAAATAAGAGAGCGGGTCACCCGAATAATCACCCTCGAGTCTTGTGGTCAGGCAAAGTTGATAGACCTCTCCGCTTGCAATCTGGCCCTGAGCCTCAACAATATTTTCTAGATAAGAGCCCTTGGGGGTCTTGGCGGTCAATTCGAAACAGCTTGCTGAGTCATTTGCTAATTGATAGTTGAGCCCTTCACCGCCGATGATCGACATGCGCAGCAGGGCAGCGTGATACCAATTATCGAAATCTTTTCTGGAATCAAAGCGTCCAAGAAAAAACATCACCCGGTTGTCGTGATCAAAAACCACGGCCCGGTCCACCAGAAGAAAATCTCCCTTTAGCTCGCCACCCAGCTTCTGGGCATAATGCAAAACGCCCAATAGGTGAGGTCGAAAATCAAAGGGTAGGTCCTGTTCGGCTTCGATTATTGGTTCGGTGCCTGCCGAGTCTGTCGGAACACCGCTTCCAATAACGCTAAAGCGGCTGGTCAAATGAGTTTCCCGATCCAACCAAAAACAATTGGGTAGGTTGCCGAACAAGGAAGTAAAGGTGTCTGTAATTGAGCTAAACCCATTGAGCTTTTGATAGTGCAATGGCATTTGACTCCTTTCTAGCCTCGTATCCTTGAGATGATGAGCGTAACGGGTGAGTTCTACCAATACCTAAATGGTGAATTGGTGAAATTTGACCACGCCCTCAGTGACCCATTATCGGTGGCAGACAGCTGGTTGGTTAGTAATGGGATGGTGCGAGCCTTCGAAAGGCACGCAAAACGCTTCAGCGGCTCAATTTCTGACCCAATAAGCCAACGGCAAATGCCAGACTTTCTGAGCCAAGTAAAAGAATTAACTCCGCTAAGCGGGGACTGGTTTCCAAGAATCGAATATCGCGAGGCTCAGCTGCCTGGCCAGAGGCTATTTCTTAGAATGAGAGAAGCCCCTTTGCGGACAACGACGTGTTCGCTTTACACCCACCAAGACCAAGACACCAGAGAACAACCTTTTATAAAAGGGCCCGATCTATCGCTTTGTCAGAAGTTTCGCCGACTCGCCAATCTTCGGGGCGCAGATGAGGCGATACTAGTGAGCGAAGAGGGCTTCATAGCAGATGGAGCCCTGAGTGCGATTCTGTGGTGGGAGGGTGATGTCCTGGTGGGGCCCGATGATTCAACCAATTGGCTTCCATCAATCACAAGAGAGCTGGTCTTCGAACTCGCTCACCAAGGCGGTTATCAAACTGCCACTCGCGCCGCAAAGCCAGATGAACTCGAAGACCTAGAGGTTTGGAGCCTTAGCGCCCTGCAGGGAATTCGGGGGGTAACAGGGTGGGGCGAGATTGATCTTGGCCAGCATCGCTTTTTGGCGCCCTTTAGAAAAAGACTCGAATTACTTTCGGCTTCAATCAAACACTAAGTTTCTAAGCTAAGCCCAAGAAGCGCTCCTCTCATAAGGAAGTTTTCTGAAATCCAACTGACTTTCGAAGCTGTAAGACTCGAGATTCTGAATTAAGCCGGAATCATCTCGCGATCTGCCGGCAGGTGATTATTGAGCCCCATGTTTGCCATTACTCTTTAGGCGAATTTTTTGACTAATTTTGGTCTTTACTTTCATGAATTATTCCCAGTCACTCGTGAGAGTATTTCTAGGTGATCGAGTTTTTTAGTTCTCTTATTGATGCCGTAACTGAGGCACCCCCAATTTGGCGCAACCTGATTGCTGGCTTTGCCATCATGCTGGAGACGTCAATTTTTGTTGGTCTAGTCATGCCTGGGGACACCGTTGTTATCCTCGCCTCCACGATGGTGCTTGACTGGGGAGATTTTGCCTTTTTATTAATGTCGGTTTTGATTGGGTCTTTGATTGGTGAAACCATCGGGTTTTTCATCGGAAGATTCTTCGGTCCAAAACTTCGCCACAGCAAGCTCGGTCGGAAAATAGGTGAGAAAAATTGGGTGCTGGCGGATAAATTGGTAGCCAAGCGAGGTGGTGTGGCGGTATTTATTTCTAGATTCCTGCCCGTACTGCACTCGGTGGTGCCGGCGGTGGCGGGTATGACCAAAATGCCCTATAAGGTTTTTATTAGCTGGACTTTCGCGGCCTGCACGATTTGGGCCTCGATGTATGTCGGAGTTGGCTATCTGGCCAGAGCGAGCTTTGATCAGCTTTCAGACAACCTGAGGGTTGCCTCCTTTGTGGGTATCGGAATCATCTTGGTGTTTATGCTTTTGGTTTTTATCGGAAAGAAATTACTGAATAACTACGCGCATAAAGAGGTCTAGAGATGTGTGGGAGATTCGTAATTACCAAAGAGCTTGGGTTCATCGCAGAGGCTTTTGAGGTAGCTGAGTTCAATCAGTCTCAGGATTTTAGGAGCTACAACATAGCTCCTAGTGCCCAAGTGCCGATAATTATCGAGCGAGAGATTGATGGCTTGCCATCCAGGGAAATACACTCGGCCCGCTGGGGCCTAGTGCCCTCCTGGGCCAAGGAGATCTCCGGTGCACCCTTATTTAATGCTCGAATCGAAAGCGTATTAGAAAAACCGAGCTTCAAAGAGGCGGCTTTGGTTAAGCGCTGTGCTATTCCGGCAAGCGGTTATTTTGAATGGCAAAGTGTGGGCGACACTAAAGAGCCTTTCTACATTTACCCCGAAGAATCTATGTTGGCCTTTGCTGGCATTTACTGGTGGTGGAGAGACCCCTCCAAGCCTGCAACAGACCCTACGCGCTGGCAATTGACCACGACTATTTTCAGCAAGAATTCCGCTCCAAACCTGAGCTTCATCCATGATCGCAGTCCGGTCATGCTCTCCCCCGAAAACATCTCCGCCTGGCTAGCCCCGGATTATGAAACCTCTCAGGAGTTGCTTGATGCCCTCAGCGAAGAATCAGATTTGGTAGCTCAAGATCTCAGCTACCACAAGGTAAATAGTGCGATCGGCAGTGTCTCTGAGAACTTAGTAAGGAATATCGAGGCGATCTGAAAGCTCACTTTGAAAATGTGGGACTCTAGGCATACACTTTCCTAAATCGAACAAATGTTCGAATAGCGAAAGATGGTTGGGGAAATGCTTGGCGAGCGACTCGGTGCGGTGCTGGTTGATTTTGATGGCGCACCCGTGTCTTTTGATTGGCGCTCAAATCAGTACCTCGTGAATTCAAGACCGGTGCGCTGGTATTCACGTACTCTTTGGTGGGATCAAGCCAAAGGCGTACCAAAGGGTGCCGGAGTCGCGGCATTAGAAATCGAGATGTGGCGACTTTGGGCCGCAAGCCCGCAAGGCAGCATCTTTTTCGAACTAAAACACGATCGAATAAATAACAGCTGGGAAATCAGCCAGCTTGGATCCTAGATGAGCTTTACCCATCTAAATGTCAGCTCAGCCTTCTCTAACCACTACGGGGTCACAAGACCCGAAGTAATGGTTGCGGCAGCCAAGGCAATGGGTTTTGACTCTCTTGCAATAACAGACAGAAACGGCCTCTATGGGGCAATCAAGCACATTGGGGCCTGCCTGAGCTCCGGCATCACGCCAATTATTGGCGTGAGCCTGGAAGTCCTGGGCCACGGCAGAGTGGTGATTCTTGCCCATGGTCAGAATTCCGGAAGGGGCTGGGGTGCACTTTGTCGAATCGTCTCAAAAGCTCACCACCGCAATAAAAAAAGCAAAGAAATCTCAATTGAGCTTGCCGAGCTTGCCGAGCTAATAAATCCGGATAACCCGCACTGCACCGTTCTACTCGGGACCGAGTCGACATTACTAAAGGCCTTAATAATTGACCCAAAAGCAGCTAAAGATCTTTTAGCTCAGTGGCAAAGTGCGCTGCCACACGGTGGGTTTGCGATAGAAATCACTAATCACTTGACTGAGCCTGATACAAAAAATTCCACCCAGCACGCCCGCCAGGCAATCAGTTTGGCTCAAGCCTTCGCAATTCCTGCGGTGTTGACAAACGCGGTGCGATATTTGGAGCCAGATGATGCCCTCACCGCCGACGTATTGGATTCTGCAAGGCTTTTAGAGCCATTAGGCATATTCACTCCACAGCCAAATGCTCAGGCCTGGCTCAAGCCCGCAGCCATGATGGCTCAACTTGCTTTGGAGATAACCGAAGACCCAAAAAAATCCATGCGCCTACTGGCGGAAACCG